>NZ_CP054712.1:0-14560 GCF_003721175.2 Halarchaeum sp. CBA1220 | reverse complement strand
CCCAGTCACCGAGTCTACCGCGCTACTCACCGCGTCCGTCGCCGCATCAAGCCAACCCATAAGCGGAAACACGGCAGAAGTCCACAAGAATACCAAGCCCCAGCAAAACGCGGCAGACGCCCCCTACGCGGGGTATCGGGAAGTTCGGGGAGAGATGCGTCGGGCTCCCGCAGCTACTGCGGGACGTACTCCATCGAAATCTCCGGCAGGTTGTACGCCGAAGGATCGAACTGCGAGAACGACCGGTCGTTCGTGTAAATCGTCGGGTCGCGGTGCCGCCACTCGTACGCGAGCCGGAGAATCGGAACGTCCTTCGCCTGGATGCCGATCGCGTCACCGAGGAGGTTCGTCTCCGGTGACTCACGGACAAGACCGAGGTCCATCTGCCGAACCTCCTCAGTACTCGGCCCATCGATGTACGGCGAGTTCACGACGCGTGTGGCGAAGTTCTCTACGGTCGCCTCGACGTCGCTGTCAGGGACGCTCTTCGAACGGCCGAACGCCTCACGGACTTCCTCGAAGATGTACGCATCGAGAACAACACGCCGGTCGCCACTCTCGGCTTCCTCGACGAGACGTACCGGCTCCGGAGCTGTCTCTGTGATGCCGAAGACCCAGATGTTGGTGTCGAAAACGTCCATCCAGCGCCGCGTTAGTCGTCGCTGTGAACGCGCTCGTCGCGCTCACCGCCCTCGAAAACGTCCGGGAGCAGCTCGCGGGGCGACCATTCGACGCGGTCGTTAATCTCCCGCTGCGCCTCTCGCGCATCCTCAGTGGTCCGCGCGCTCTGCCGAGCCGCGCGAAGTATCTCCGCTCCCTCGTCGCTCATGGTGACTAGTAGTCGCCCCAGCGCTGATTATTCTTTCCCCCACGTGGAGTAAACCTCCATCCGCTATACCCCACCCACCGTTGGAGTTTGGACTGTCCCCTGTAGACAGTCCAAATCTGTCTGAGCCCCAGGTTGCGTCTGACGTAATCTTAACCGAATACGGAAGAATACGCAAATATGGAACCGAATACGCTCCGTCTTCCTGAGGAGACGTGGGACGCCCTCGAGGAGGAGGCTACCGAATACGGATACCGTAATCGCTCCGAATACGTCCGTAATCTCATCGAGCGCCGTCACTCGATTTTGGACGCCCCCGATGCGATTACGCCAGAGAATACGGAAGCGAATACGAATGCGCACACGGATGCGCATACGGATGCGAATGCGAATACGCCCGATTACGAAGCCCCCCTCACCGGCCATGGCTTCGAGGACCTCACCGACGTCGCCGAACGGCTCACCGCGCTCGAGGAGCGAGTAGCCGAGCTCGAAGAGGATCGAAACCCGCCATCGCCTCAGAACGGCTCAGAATCGCCCGAGTCCGATTCTTCCCCCGAGACGATGGATACCCCTCACGAAGAGAGAAACGAGACGGTATCTACCCCGGTGGACGCCCGTGAGGACGACACCGCCCTCTCCGCCGAGTGGATTCTCGAGAACGCCGCGTGGTCCGAGCACGAAGTCACCGCGACGGACGGGCGCGCCGAAGCGCTCGCCGAGGCGCACGCGATCGTCGCGACTACTGACGACGTGACGAGTGGCGAGCTCGCCGAGCGTCTCGTCGAGGACGACCGCGTCGGGCTCAGTGAGGGCACCGTCCGTAACCACCTCTTACCCGTCCTCGGGTCGCTCCCTGGAGTGGTGCAACCCGGGAGCGGGCAACGGAAGTGGCGGTACGAGGACGACTACTCCACGAACTCGTAGCCCCCCTGCCCGTTCGGTTCGAGGGTCGGCCCCCGCTGCTCGCTCGCGATCGACTCCACGGCGTCGCGAACGGCCTCCGGGTGTGCGTCCGTGACGCTCGAGAGCCTCCCTACCGAGACGGTGTCACCGGCGGTGAACTCTTTCGGGATCGCGTCCGCGATGCGCTCTTTGACCTGGACGGCTTCGCCGCCGTCCGCCGCCGCGTCCGTCGACTCCCCACCACCCGACTCGTCGAGACCCGACTGTGGGGGTGACTCGTCGAGACGCGTGATTTCCGAGGAGTCCGTGATACGCACGCGCTCGAGGCCGTCCTCATCTGTCTCCACCTTCGCGGCGTCGATACGGTACCGACCGCCCTCGGACAGTGCCGTCGCGGGGTTCGACGTCCCACGCGCCACGTAGTCCACCACCGCACCCGACTCGTCGACGAACTCACCTTCCGCCTGAAGCCACGGGCGCGGTTCGAACTCTGCGGACACTTCCACCTCGAGCGTATGCCGCCCCGGTTCGACGTCGGCGAGTGGCGTCACGTCGCGATCGGGGGCGTCGGTCTCGTCGTCGGCGGGCGCGCCGTAGTCTCCCGGCGCGTACGCTTCTCCGTCCGGCTTGAACTCGACACCGTCGAGAACGCGCGGGCGGCTTCCGTCCGGCTGTTCCGGGAGCCGCTTCTCGGAGACTGTGAGCGTCGTCTGTCGCACCTGCCGCCAGAACGTCGAGCGGGCCACCTGCGCGTAGTCCTGCTCGTTGCAGTAGTTCGTGTAGGCGTTGTAGACGTCGTCCTTCGACACCTGCGCCCCATCCGCGTTCGTGAGACAGTCGACGCGGAACGCCTTGATGTGGTCCGAGTGGCGCTCGTACAGCTCGAGACGCTCCTCTCGCGTCTCCGGGAGCGAGACGTCCTCTTGCTCGCGGAGACGCCCGACGCCCGCGAGCGCGGCGTTCAGGAGCCCGCTCAGTTCTTCGTCGGTCGTGAGTTCGTCGATGAGCCCGCTTTCGGCTTTCTTCTGATAGCGGTCGTCCGGGTCCGGGTTCGCGACGAACTCGTAGGGGAGGTGCACGGGGACGAGACGGCGCTTTATCGCCGTGGAGCGCTCCCCGAGGACGGGCGGCCGGTTCGCCCCGAACATCATGGTCGCGCGGTTGTAGTAGGAGAACCCGGGTTCGCCCTTCGCTTCGACCCACGTCTCACCGCCACCGGTGAGGTCTTTGAGCTTCCCGAGGTCGGCGAGTTTCTTCTGCGGGAGGTCCTCCCCGACGTTCGCCCACGACCCGACGAGATTGGACGCCGCGAATCGGTTGTCCGTGATCTGTTGGAGGGTCATGCTCTCGACGTTCCGCGCTTCGCGATTCCCGTTCAGGAACGTGCGGACGACGTCGAACCACGTCGATTTGCCGTTACTCCCCTCGCCGAAGAGTACTAGGAAGAGGTGCTTCCACTCGTCGTCGTAGTCCGAGAGGAGCGTGTGTCCGAGCACCTCGAGGAGCGTCCGAACGTCCTCGTTCCGCGTGGTGATATCGCGGAGGAACCGGAGCGTGTTCTCCGGGACGGCGTCCGGGTCGTACTCGACCGGGAGGTACGTCGTGAACTTGTACGCGGGGTCGTGGTCGTGCAACTCACCGGTCTCGACGTCGAGTACCCCGTTCTCCACGCACACGTATTCGCGGTCGTACTCGCCCGCCTCGAGCGCGGGACGGTCGACGGTCTTCTCTTTCAGGCGGCCGAGTATCTCGCGCTTCTCGTGCTGGTCGTAGTGCGTGTCCAGGTGGATGTCCATTTCGCGCCCGAGACTGAGGGTGTCGTCGAAGATCCCCAGCTCCGGGTCGTAGACGTGGAGGTCCTCGGTGTCCTCGGGCGTGAGGAACTCGTACTGTGAGCGCAGATACGACACTGCCGCGAGTCGCCCCTCGCGCTTCTCCGCGTCGTAGACGTACCGCACGTCCTCCCACGTGAACACGCGCTCAGGGTCGCGTGCTCGCGGGGTGCGGGCCGTGACGTCTTCGTCGTCGTCCAGGACGACACTCGCCTCTTCGGGCCACCGTTCTTCGACCCACCAGAGCGCGCGGTTGTACGCCTTGTCCGGGAGTTCGGTGACGTCCTCGGGGAGTTCCTCGAAGTCGTAGAGGTTCTGCTCGCGAGCGATGTGGCGAAGCGCGCCGATCGTTACCTCTGCGGTCTCGTCGAGAGTCCCGTTCTGACGCGCCTGCGCGAATATCTCCCACTCGTCTTCGTCCGTGAGACGGCCGCGATCTTTCACTTCCTCCTCGGGGAGGTCGCCCGGAACGTACTCGGGGATGTGCGCGCCGCGCTCGCGAAGCGCGTCGACGGCCTCCCACCACGCGTCTCCACTCGGGTAGTCCGACTCGTCGATGATGATGCGCTCCTCGAGCGCCACCACCTGGAGCGCGTCCAAGCCGATCATCCCCTTCCGGTAGACCCACCCATCGCTCAGCTGGGCAAGGCGGGTTCCTGAGTCGGAGGACGCCCAGGACGGGTCAAGGTCCGCAGTCCCGTCCGCGCGCTCCGTCGTCACCGAGGACCGAAGCCGAATGTCGCCCGGCTTCACGTGGTCGATCGCGTCCAGGACGTCGTCCATGTCGTGCGTGGTGTCGACGTCCGCGAGCTCCTCGCGAGACTTCCTCGGGGCGCGGTCCTCGCTCTCGCCGTCGTCGCTCTCGTCGGCGCCCGCGCTCGCGATCTCCTCGACGAGTGCCTGGACGTCGTTCGTGTCCTCCGGCGTCCCGTCGACGTGGCTCCCGGTGAACGCGATGTAGCGGGCGTTATCGTAGATTTCGACGTGGGAGTCATCGAACCCCTTGTACGTCGAAATCTCCTTGTCGACGGTCTTCACGCCGTCCGGGAGCCGCGCCTGTCCGATGAAGTGGTAGCCGGTCCCCGACGTACTCACCTGCGCGTACGTACCGGCGTCGTCGAGAATCCGGTCGATGATCGGGTGATGCTCGCCCGTCTCAGGGTCGCGAACGTTGTCGAAGTCCACCAGGGCGTGGTCGGGCTCCGGAAGATCGTCCGCGTGGTCGTGCTCCGGGTCGGTGCTCGCGAGGACGTACGCGGGCCCGACGACATCGTCCCGGGCGGCGTGCTCGAGGGCGGTCGCGAGGTCCACCCACAGACTCGGGTCCTGCGTGTTCGCACCGTAGTCGAGTGGACGGTCCCACGGTGCACGGGGGACCTTCTGGCCGTCGTCGTAGTTCCACACCATCCAGCGCTCGCGAGCGGCGAGCGTCTCCGGGATGTGCGTGACGCCTGCGGCTTCCAAGAGCTCCGCGTCGACGTCACTCATCGCGTTCACCTCGGGTTACGTCCAACCACGTCCACCCGTGTCCAAGACCCCCTGGACGTAGCTTCTTGCTCGAAACGGCTTCTACTGCCTGTTCGAAGGGGGTACTCTGCTTACGTCCAATACGTCCAACCAAATTGAGGGGGTATCGGAAATTAGAGAGGTTAGAGAGGGAATCGGCAACCCCTCGCGTACGCGATAGGTGGCCGATTACCCTGGACGTATTGGACGTAGCTACTCTCCCCCCTCTCCCCCGGCGGTAGAAGGCTTTTCGCGGGGGTCCGCACGTCCAGGGGGTCTTGGACGTGGTTGGACGTAGTTGGACGGGCGGTGCATCGTGGTCGCGATCTGGGGTGTCGTGCATCGGTGTGGTCGAGCTGCTCACCGACGCCGCGAGGACGCCGCCCGAAGTAGAGCCGCCGCTGCGCGAGGGGCAAACTCTAAGTCGGAGCGACCCGGAGAACGAGGTAGTGGGCCTCGGGTCGGGGAGGAACTGACCTCCCCTGTTCTCCGGGTCAGTGTGTTGGTCTCTTAGTGACTTCTGTACCTGATACTCCGTGTATTCCTCCCCCACTAATAAAATACTGCCGCCGCATGGAGCGGTGTCGGTGTCGCGGTGCGCGTTGGACTCTGTGAGGGTCATGCGGTTCGCCTCCGTTCGTCGCGGGCTCCCGAGGGCTCGATCGACGTCGAGACGTCCATCGCGCGGTAGACGTCACGCCAGCTGTAGTGCGGAACGTCGGGGCTCACGCGTTACCCCCTTTGCCAGACCCGCCCTCGAGGGGCACTTGGTCGCGGACCCGCCGCTCAAACTCGTCACGGTCTCGCTTCCAGACCTCGTAGAGGACGCCGAGGTCGCGCACCGGCGTCTCGGGCGGCGTCTTCACCAAGAAGAGCGCTGTCTCGCCAGTGACGCCCCCGTTTCCGTCGTGGGCCTTCTCAATTCTCCCGCCATCGGCGTCGTGTTGCGTGCTCATAGTGACGCGAAGGCGGCCGAGAGACAGAGCCAGCGCTAATCGTGGGGGGAATCAATAAGGGGACGCCCGTACAAGGTTCGCACGTCATTCGGCGTCCCGCCGATGACCGCGAACATCACTCTGGTTGGCGTCCCCGGGGTGTCCCCCCCGGGCTGACTCCGGCCTTGAAACCGACCTTCGTACCTACTGGTTTAGCTGCCCATCCCTATAAATCGAGAAGACAGTTAAGGTCTGTAAACGCCTCTACTCCGTATTTTCAGGGTTTGAGAATCATCCGGTGTGGGGGGGGAAGGAGAGTCGGAGCTCTGCCGATTTCGTGGAGGAGCCCCCGGTGAGAGTCCGTAAACATCCTCGCCACCGTGCGCCAGCTGTCAGTATGGCGAGCTGGCCTTCGGGATTTTCGAGAGGCGCGAGCGAACTCAGACGTGAGGTCCATCCTCGCCCCTATGTCCAAGCACACGCCGACTCCCACCGAGAAGCGCCGAGTTCTTGACGAGCTCGAGGCCGCCGACGCACCCGTCGACCAGAAAGACCTAGCCGACGCTCTCCCATGGAGTGAAAGCAAAGTCATCGGGATCGTCGACGTGCTCCACGACGAACAGGCACTCTGGCGCGTCCGCTCCACTCGTGGAGGCGGAGTAAAGATCGTGTTCGTGGAGGCGACAGCACCACCCGCCGCCGAGCCGGTGCTTGAGGCGCGTGGTCACGGGAACCGACTCCAAGGCGGGGGAGGCGTCCGAAGCAAGCCGTGACCCACGACCGATAGCCGCCGTAGCGGCACGGCTTCTCTCCTTCCCACCTGCTACCCCCTACTGAACCACCGCCAGCGACCCGCTATACCCCGACTGGATACTGGAGGGTGGTGACTGGACGGGAGAGTCACGGTGAGACTCGGCGGTGTAACCGCATGACTGCGCGGCGACGGCGCTCTACAAGCCATACACAACTACCCTCCCGAACGCCGTCTCAAGCAACCATCCAGCCATCCACCGAGAGACCCAATAATGGCCAACACACGCATAGAGTAGAGAGAGGAGTCACTGGAGAGCGGAGGTGGAGGACCGACCGCCTCGCCTGACCGCAGCGGAAGCCGTCAGTCGTCGAGTGCGGTGAGGAGTTCGGCGACGAGTCGCGCGGCGTCCTCCTCGGTGAGCTCGAGCCGAATAGTGGTGCGGTCGAACGCGATCGTCAGGGCGACGTCGGCGACGTCCTCCTCACGGTAGGTGGTGGCGGCGGTGTCCACCCAGTCCATGCGGTCGGTCACTCGTCTCCCCCCGCGTCGACGCGTTCGACTTCCTGGGCGAGGACGCGAAGGGAGTCGGCGAGGTCGCGAGCGTCCTCGGCGGTCAACCCGAGCGACACCCGCTTGTGCATCCCGAGGTCGACCGTGAGGTAGAGGGGAGGGGACGCACCCGCGCCGATGTACGTGAGGCGGTACGCGGCGTCAACGTCTCCCTCGATGCGGTAGTCCACTCCTGCGCGGGCGCCGGTCTGCGTCTCGGTTGCTTCCTGTACTGCGGCGTCACGCGCGCCGCGATCGGGATGGGGCTTGCTCATGGCCGCCCTCCGGTCGCGGTGTGGAGACGGTCACGCATCGCGATCGCCTCGCGTGGTGCGGGTTGCTTCGCTGTACGCGTGCAGGGTCTCGCGGTCGACGAACTCCTCAAGCGGTGGTGTCGGATCACGCCCGGGGGTCGCGCGTTCGACATGGCGGAGCGTCGCCTCGAGCTCGGTGAGCTTGGTGTAGATCGCGTCGACGTCGCGGGGCGAAACCTCCTCGTTTCTCTCCAACGCGGTTACCACGGGGTTGATCGCGTCCCGGAGGTCCATGTGTTCCGTCTGGAGCTTGCCCGCGAGGAGGTCGCGCGCGACGCCCTCCCACTCCGCAGGGTGGTCTTCACCTCCCTCTTGCGGCGTCTCGACGTCACTCATCGGCGTCCCTCCGTCGCGGCGTCGAGCTCCTCGAGTGACTCGTACGTCTCGCCGTCGACGCGGTAGCGGTGGATCGTCTCGCCCCGCTCTGTCCGCAGTATCTCGGCGGTGATTCGGTTCTGTCCGGTGCCTTCTTGCTCGCGCGGACGCGAGTTGCGTAGTGCGTCTTGCATGGTCGCAGGCGCACGCGGTCGGGCGCTACTACGCCCGGTCGCCTTCTGAGGGGCGACGTCGCGTGCTTAGTCACTCGTATATCGCCCGGTCTCTTAGTAGTTTGCACACACGCACATGTGTGCCCCACAGCAAACCATTTTGTAGCCATAGGTGCAAACACCGAAGTATGGGAGAGCAGAAATCACCGTCAAGGATGGGTCGTTACCGCGCGATAATGACGGAAACAGACCGCGAGTACATTAGCACCCCCGCCACTGTCGAGGAGAATAAGCGCCACCAATCGATCTCGCGCGTCCGAAAACGGATCCAGAAAGAACTCCCACGCGATATCGCTGTCCTGGAAGAACACCACACCGACCTTCTCGAGGAACTACGCGACGTCGTCTGCGAGGACCGCTCTCTCTCGGTGGACGAAATGAAGATCGTCGCGGGCGTGCTCGAGGTGCTGGAACGCACACGCGCAGGTGGCGAGGTTCTCCCCGAGGACGTCGTCGACGCGATCGTCGAAGAGCACCCGCCCGAGTATACAGAGGACGACGTCGAGTCCGTCATGCACGTCATGGCCGACGCCGAGCTCCTCGTTGAGCGCGACGGCATGATGCGCCCACGGTTCGAGAAGCCGGGCGTCGAACCCGGGGAGTGCGAGTGGTGTGGGGCGCCGTTCCCCGAGGCGGGCCGCCACGACGTCACGACCTACGACGCGGACGGCGACCGCCAGGAGACCGTCCACATCTGTGCGAGCTGCCTCTCGGAGAAGTACTGAGGATGAAGGACCAATACCGCGTCTACCCCGAGGGGTGGCGTCAGTGGCCGAAGGAGCAGCGTCTCGCGGCGATCTTCGTGAACAACACGCGCGCAGAGTTAGTTGACCGAATACACGAGCACTACGTCGGAGAGGGGGAAACGAGCCCCAAACTGCGGAAAGAGGTGCTCATTCGGCTCTACGACGATCTGTACTCAGAGATAGAGCCGGATCCGCCGATGATCGGCAAAACCGAAGAAGAGAACGAGGAGTTAGAACGGGCTCTTGTGGAGCTCAAGGCAGACTAACCCCCCACCTGGGGACGCCTTCACCTCGTCTCCTAACCCGTCTTTCTCACCTCTACCCCCGGAGATTCTACCCAATCATGGAACAGTGGAGAGTCGCGTAGACACTCTCTCGGCCGACATCGATCCGCCACGCCCTCGAAAACCAGTTATGGAAAATCAGTAGTGACGACTTGTGAAAGAAGGGGGCATCAGTTCCGGGAGATTCAATCCGAGATGTGGATCATGGCCCCTGACAAGCCGATACTTGTCGGGAGGAATATTCTGTGTCTCACATGTACAGCAGTAAGCGTGGAGAACGGGGGTGCTGCAGAATCTCTTTAAGTAGTCCCGTTTACAACAAAGGTAGATGAAGGGAAGACATCCGTCAACCCCTCAGCGTTCTACTCCACGTAGCTCGGACAGTCAGTTGCAGCTATTAGTCCCACCACTCTCATCCGAGCGGTTGGTCTGTTGAACCAGCCATGCGTATGATTAGACCAAGTCTTCCCTTCTTGAGATAACATTAACAATAGGTGAACATGATGGAAAACGACAATTATAATCCTGAACAAAGTGCCCGACAATCCATTCCTGAAGAGCGTCAGGATCTTTCGTTAGAGGAACTGATTGACGCCGATTACGAAGTCGTAGACACTTCCATGGTCGAAACTGAGCGAGATACTGTACCAGAATCCGCCCCACCGGGTCGTCTGTCTCCGCCTGGTCAGGCGATGTTTGATAGTAGTCTTGAAGCCTCATCTGAGACTGTTGGTGAAGACGACCATTACGACGCATACCCGCTGGAGTACGATAGCCCAGCGGCTACTCGTATCGGAAAGAACGGTGAAGGTGGTGACCAGATTGAGCAACTACGAGCGCTAAATGATGAACGTCATCGTGCGGTCGGTAACTTCAGCACGCACGATAGTGAGCGATATAAAGACCGAACTGTACAGGCGATCTGCTCTTCGCTCCCACTCGCAAACCGTGAGCAAGAACTCGTTTGTGGTGTCGTCGATTGGATTGGTTTCTCTCAATTCGGCCAACAGAAGAGCATCCCTAAGGTCACGTTAGGGGTTGTTGCAGTTGTCATTGATGAGCGCCACCGGGAGACAGACGACTTAGAGGATATGGTCTCTCGAAGTACGACGTTCAAAGAGATGCGTGATAGCCTTGGTATTACTATGAGCGACCTGGGAACGGTTAAACAAAAAGTCCGTGACGCTCTCGGTGACCGCGAAGTTATTCTCGGCCCGAACTGTCCGAAGCGTGACCCGCTCCTCCCAGGTCCGACAACAGCTGATGACCGCCCACGTGAGTATTGGGATGGCATTTCACCAGCGTCATGGGAGAATATCGCAAAGGAGTGGGATAATTTCTCCTCTGAGTTCCAGGAGGCGGTTCCCGAGGAGTATCACGATCTCGTCAAGCGACTCCGAAGATGGGAACCATGGTCGAGAGGGCGAGAAAAATCTTCTAATCGAGAGGAGGCACATGGGAACGATGTTCGGAAAGACCCAGACGAGGATGTAGAGAAAGCGCTTGACGCGTTGGTTGAAGCCGTAGAAGAAGCACAGGGCTCGGACGAAAATAGCGGTTAACGGAACCTTCAGATCATGATTCCATTCGTTGTAGCACCTTCAGCAGCGGCGCTTATCGGATTCGTCTTGTTTTCGGTGTTTATTCTCTTGGCTTTTATTGTGGCCCACGCGAAGCGGGACGTCACAATCGACATCACCGTCTTCGAGTTCCACTAAGACCGCTGGCTGAAGTAGTCTAATACTGGATAGAAGCTGAGTAATAGAGAAATCTATATCGATTAACACGTCTCACAAACCCACCTTTCCGCGACACATCGAGTTAACACTAAGAGTATGGCTACACGTAGGCATACACATAGATGCCGAGTACCACCGTCACGAAGACGACCTCAACGAGCGGCGACCGGGAGATTGTGCAGTACCGGATGACCGTCCCGAAAGGCCTCGCGGAGTCGTTCGACCTCGCCGGCGTAGAACTGGAGTGGTCGGTGAAGTCCGCGAACACGTTTGAACTCTCGAAGGGCGATGAGTGAAACCGCAGTCGGCTACGTCCGCCTCTCCCAAGACGGGAAGTCCCTCAACCGGCAGGAACGCGACGTCGAGAGGTACGCCGCAGACAACAGTCTCGACGTCGTGGAGGTCTACAATGAGGGGAAACGCGCCTCCGGCTTCGACTCGGAGCGCCCGGAGTACCAGAAGCTCCTCGCGCGCATCACGGACGACGACAAGGTCAGCGCGGTAGTAGTCCCGAACCTCTCGCGCCTCTCCCGCGACCGGAAGGAGCGCCTCCGCCTTCTCCTCGATCTCGACCGCGCCGGCGTGGAGCTGCATTCGTTCGAACTCGGCCGGCCCGTGGATCTTGACGACGACTGGGAGCTCGTTCAGCAATCCATCCAGGCGACCACCGACGACGTCGAGAAGCGCAAGGAGATCGACCGCTCAAAGCGCGCGACCGCGGAACGCCTCGCGGAAGGCTACGACCACGGCCGTCCTCCCTTCGGCCTCCGGTTCGACGACGCCGGCGAATACTGGGTCCCTGGCGACCGGTTCGACGACGCTCTTGACGTCATCGAGGCGCGTGAACGCGGGCTCTCCTGGCGGGAGGTTGCGACCGACACAGGCGTCCCGAAGGACACCGCTCGGCGGGTCTACGACCGCCGTGAACGATATCTCTCGTAGCGTGGAGAAGAGTATTCCCCCCCGCTCTATCCTGCCCCGTTGCGTCCGTTAGAGGATATCGTCTAGTCCGATACTCTTGCCCTGAGAGCGCTTTGAGGCCTCGCCCGGCCCGCGGCTGACTTCGTCCAGTGGCTTCGAGGTCGCCGACCCGAAGGCGAGCCCGCCTACCGTGCCAACTCCGTAGGAGTACGTCTCCGATGTCCCGAGGATCTCGAGACCGTCCTCCTTCTTCTTCTTCTTCGGATCGGACTCGGGAGACCACCGACGCGGTCGGGTCGATTGAGACTCCGGCCCAGTGATCGGCGTGGACGGCGACCCGCCAGGAGGTGAGCTCACGGGAGTCGTCGGGTCCCCGCTTTCCGACGTCCCCCCTTGCGGGGGAGTTGGCGGGCTTTCGGGTGGCGAGGACGGGGGGCTTCCGCTTCCGGGCGGTGACGTCGGCGAGCCGGGAGAGCCGGAGCTCGGGCCGCCCGATCCCGGCGAGCCAGTCGGGACGCCGGTCTCGCCGGGGAAGGGGGATCTGTCGCCGCCGCTGGGACCGCCGCTGTTCGGCGGCGAGGTCGGGCCGCCACCGTCGCCGGTGGGCCTCGTTGAGCCGGGGCCGTCCGCCCCGGGCGAGCGACCAGGCCCGACGCCGACGTCGAGGATGTCCCCGGCGCCGGCATCACCGAAGCCCCCGCCGTTGTACGGGTCGCTGGTTGTGAACTGGTCGACACTCGTCGGCCCGCTCGGGGACATCCCGGACGCGGGTCCGCCATCGTAGCCGAGGCCGCCTATCGGGACGACTGGCGTCCCCGGTTCACCACCAGGACGAGGACTGTCCCGCATTTTTTCGGCGAGGTTCGACTCGGTAATGCTGTCCTCAAGATCTACCTTCGTCGTCCCGGCGTCCCCCTCGGCGAAATAGTCACGTTGGCGCATTGCCTGGATACGGACCTTCTCGCCTCGAATTTCCGTCGCGAGTGGCTCGTCGAGGTTGACAAACTCCGTTCCCTCGCCTTCCCCAATGATCCCAGCGCCTGGGTCTGGATTCTCTTTCTTCGCCGCGTGGGCCGCTGTGAGAGCCTCCGCCTCGCCCGACTGTCGGTTTTCGTTCTGGACGTAGAAACGCTCGTTATTGGCGTTCTCACGGAGGAACCGACTCACGTCACCCCGGGTTTCGACCGTGTCCGGCATTTTCTCGACTTTGCCTGCGGTCGCAACTATCGTGGGTTTCTCGTCGGTAAAGATCGACCGGACGGCCTTCACCGGCTTGGGCCGTCGCGGCTTGAGATCCGTGAAACCAATCTCCGGGTCGCCGGCATCGGGGAGGAAGTTTTTACTCGTCGACCCGGCGAAGTAAATCGCGTCCGGGTCGTAATCGCGATACGACCGCGCCATGTACGTATCACCCTTCCGCCGGCCTGTTGCGTGATAGAGGGCACTCTCTCCCTCGCCGACGTCGAGGGCCTCCTTGATAGGACTCGGAGAATGGGCTTCGGACAAATGCTTTAGCTCCGTTACCGGGTCGCTCGCCGGTTCGATCGGAAAGTCATCGTCCGGCATCGCGTGTTTTGCCTCCGGCCCGACGGCCGACTCGGAGTGTCGAGTAAGTCGACTTTGACCAGACGCAACATCGCCGCGCTGGATCTCGTCGAAATCGACAAATCGAGACTCGGGGACGTCTTTCGTCGCTTGGTAGCCACGAGCCGTGCGAGCTGTCGTGCTCCCCACTTTCCCGATCGCCGCGCCGGTGAGGAGCCCGAAGGCTGTGCCGCTCGCGAACTCGACCGGGTTCTCAGTGGCCTCGCCGGCCATTCCCTTGCCCATCGCCGCGCCGACGCCGGTCGCGGTCTCCGCGACCTCGCCGGCTCCGTACTCTTGGATGGCGCTCGGCGCGTTCGCCGCGACCTCGACGCCGGTCTCGGCCATCGCGATGTGCGATGGGACGTTGAGCAGATCGACGCCAGCGCCGGCCGCGCCCTGGAGGACGCGCTCGGGGACGTCGCTCCCGGCGATGGTGACCGGCTCGTTCCCGTCGAACGTCTTCTTGAAGTCGTTGACGTCCTCGGCGGCGCGGCGGAACCCCTCTTCGGAGAGGTCGACACCCCCGGCCTCGCCGGGGAGCAGGCCGTCGTTCGACTCGCGCGTCTCTGAGAGCAGCCCGCCGCGCGTGAGGTCGTCGGAGACGTCGGTGTTCACCTCGGCGCTCCCAACGTACTCGTCGGTCGATCCCGCCGCCGCGTCGGCGGCCCTAGCGATATTGTCGTAGGTCTCGCCGGTGCTCTCGACGGCGGTGTCGACCGCCGCACCGACGTCGCCTCGCTGGATCTCTCGCTCTATCTCGCTGTTGGAGTCCTTGGCATGATCCACCTGGTTGCGAGTCGCGTCCGCCACCTCACTGGCGCTCCTAGAGACGTTTGAGGCGACGTCGCCCGCAGTGTCGGCCACGTTCTGCGCCCCCGAAACCGCGTCGTTGACAGTGTTCCGCGCGTCGTCGACCGTGTTGTCCACGGTGTTCCGCGCGTCGTCGAGCAGGCCGCCGCCCGAATCGTTCGACGAGGACGAACTCCCACCCGACGAGGACCCGCCACCGGCCTGCGCGTCGCGGAAGCTCTGCCCCGACGATCCCGAGCTGAACGTGTCACCATACCCCGACGACCCACTCGACGACGAACCGTCAGAGGACGACTCACTTCC
>NZ_CP054711.1:0-24593 GCF_003721175.2 Halarchaeum sp. CBA1220 | reverse complement strand
TTCGACGTCGGCCTCGTGGGCGAGCTTCTTGATGCGACGCTCGAGGGAGCGGGTCGTCAGCCGGTCGCTACTCCGAGACGGGAACACCGCCTCGGTGTCTTTCCATCGGCTGTGCAGGTACCGACGGAGCGGCCGTGTCGCGTCAGCCCCCCACTTCCCGAGTTCAAGCGTCGCAGGCATTGGGTCTCCTTTCTGCAGTTCGCTCGGCAGGTAGACCGTCCCGGCGTCGAGATCTAGGTGGTCAACGTCGAGGCCGCAGAGTTCACTCGCTCGGAGTCCGAGGTCGTACAACAGCGCGACGATCGCCTCGTCGCGGTCCTGCAGGTACGGCGGGACGGCGTCAGTGACGCAGACGTCGCGTAACTGTTCCACCTGCTGGGGCTTCAGCCACGCCGTCGCGTGAGTGTCGGTCTTTCGTGGACCAGAATACGGGGAGGATGAGCGGCGGTTCATACGACTGGCGTCTTGTTCAGGGAGCAAAAAGGTAGATGAACGTCGGTTTGTCTACTGCAGGGCGACGTTCCGACAGACGTCCGTCTGACACCGTCGCACCAACGGGCAGAGTCCTCCATGGGGTCGCCGTTCGATTCGCCCGTGCATGGGGTGTTCCTCCGAGACGGGAGAGTTGCAGTGCGTCCGTTCGACGACGTCGACGCTATCGACACAGAGCGTTCATGGGGTTGATTGTTTCATAGACCGACGACACCGCCACAACGCCGGTGACAATACAAGCGCCGCCGATGGAGGCTACACGTCCCGCAGCGTTCCGTAGGACTTGAACTTTATAAGTGTTTGAAACGCCCGCGAACGTCGTTGACGTCCCGGAAATGGCTCGCCGCCGAGCACAGGGGGAATCGTCGAGGCACACAGACGTTCGACGCTCGGGTTATCTCCCACCCTAGCCTGCGGGGCGTATGGCCTCCACCACGGACCCCGTCGTCTACAACGACGTCGAGTTAACGAAGAAGGCCCAGCAGACGCTCCGAGCGCTCCAGGATATCGGTGGAGAGGGAACGACGGGCGAGATACAGGAACACACGCCGTTTCCGAACCGCCAGTCGGTCCACCACCAGATGGACGCCCGACTCACGCCGGCCGGTCTCGTCGAACTCGCGGGGACGCGGGAGAGTCCTGGCGCCGCGTTCGACGCGAACGTGTGGCGACTCACCGACGACGGATGGGCGTTCCTCCGCGAGAATCGCGAGCGCCTCGCGACGAACCTGAACCTCGAGCTCCTCACCGAGCGCTTCGACCGCCTCGCGAAGAGCATCCAGTCAGTCTTCGGTCGCGTGCACGACGTCGAACAGAGACAGCACGACCTTGAGGAGCAGCACGCCGAACACACTCGCCGGACGAACAAGCAGTATCGACACCTCCACGGGACGAAACTCGACGACGACGACGACGGCTACCGCGCGCTCCTCGCGACCGTGCGCCACCTCACCGAGCGTGTGGAGACACTCGAGGCGGAACTGGGGCGCGTCGACGGCGAGATCGAGGATGTCGAGGGTGGGGTGAACGGCGTCTACCTGGAGGTCCTCGAGAAGGCCGACGCGTCGCGCACCGCGACCGGAGAGCTCGATGAGCGCGTGCACAGGATTGAGGAGGCGCTCGAGGAGCGCGGCGGGTGGTTCGCTCGCTTCCGCCCGTAGGTCCGTCCCGTCAACCCCCGACGCCTCCCGCCCGCGAGAGACGCCGTGTCGCGCCGATGCGCAGGGCCGCCACGCTCTCCCCGCTAGGTACTATGGTATGCAGGATGCGACCGCCGATATGGAGGATGGAGAGAGCAGTAGAGCGTCTATGGACGTGCTCCGCATCGAGCGTAGGGCCGCCACGGGTAAATCACGTCCTGGTAGGATGAACGAAAGTCGGAGGGTGGCCGAGAGCGGGTTTCGTTCGCGGGGGGGCCGTGCGCATTTCTCGCAGATATTGCCGCGCAAAGTGCGCGCTCAGGAATCCCTGTCCAAATCCCGTAGGCTGAGTGCGCGCCGGCCGCGCGATTGCTGTCGACGACACCCGCGAGGTGTGTGCCCGGTACAGACGCCGCAGAGAACCGCGTACTCTCCATAGGTGGGTTTGGAGGACGCGCGACGTCGAGACGCGGCAAGAGACCGGCTACGCGACGCTCCGCTGTTCCATAATCGGTCCGAATCCCCGGCAGTAGAGTGAGGAAAGAGGGTTAGGGTCTCCTCGACGCCGGGTCCTCAGGGTCGCCACCGGCGCGTCGGAGCTGTGCATGGGGGCGACGTGCGCGCCTGGGGTTGGAGAACCTCTGGTCAGGCGACGTCCTCACGGCCGCGATGCGGGAGTGCAGCCGCGAGTGCGCGTCGGGCGGATACCGAGAAATCCCTTCGGAGGGGGAAACCGCAAGACAGCGCCACGACTCTATGCGGCGTGGCATAATACCCTCCGAGAACCCGCTCGGCGAACCGCAGGACAGCGCCGCTTCGCCGACGCTGCTCGCACGCGCGCGACGCCGGAGCGAAATACGTTCCGTAGCAGAAAGCCCAGTCAGGGCGGGCGCATCACTCGCGGGTGCATCCAGACCCGCGTCGGCCCGACCTTCTTGCTCCAGATGAGGTCGTCCTCCTCGAGCTGCTGGAGGTGGTAGTCCGCAGTCTGCCGAGCGATGCCGATGATCTCCGCGATCTCGCTCGTTCCGGCCGGCGTGCAGCGGTAGACGGCGTTCCTCACCTCGCTACGGTCGACTGGCCGGCTCCGGCTGCGGACCTGATCCGCCATACTCGTTATATCGGCCTACGCGGCCATAAAGCCCCGGCTCAAGCTGAAGACGAGCAGTCGGCGCTGGCGAATCGGGGCATCATCACGAAGGCTGCACCAGGATCGACCCATGACACATGGGGGTGTCATGGCCCGTTCGTCAGAGACGCCTTAACCAACACAGGAGAGATAACGTCATCGGTGTTGGTTAAGCCGGCGGGGAGCCCGGCTACTCCACGAGCTCGTAGCCCCCCTGCCCATTCGGTTCGAGGGTCGGCCCCCGCTGCTCGCTCGCGATCGACTCCACGGCGTCGCGAACGGCCTCCGGGTGTGCGTCCGTGACGCTCGAGAGCCTCCCTACCGAGACGGTGTCACCGGCGGTGAACTCTTTCGGAATCGCGTCCGCGATGCGCTCTTTGACCTGGACGGCTTCGCCGCCGTCCGCCGCCGCGTCCGTCGACTCCCCACCACCCGACTCGTCGAGACCCGACTGTGGGGGTGACTCGTCGAGACGCGTGATTTCCGAGGAGTCCGTGATACGCACGCGCTCGAGGCCGTCCTCATCTGTCTCCACCTTCGCGGCGTCGATACGGTACCGACCGCCCTCGGATAGCGCCGTCGCGGGATTCGACGTCCCACGCGCCACGTAGTCCACCACCGCACCCGACTCGTCGACGAACTCACCTTCCGCCTGCAGCCACGGGCGCGGGTCGAACTCTGCGGACACTTCCACCTCGAGCGTATGCCGCCCCGGTTCGACGTCGGCGAGCGGCGTCACGTCGCGATCGGGCGCGTCAGTCTCGCCGTCGGCGGGCGCGCCGTAGTCTCCCGGCGCGTACGCTTCTCCGTCCGGCTTGAACTCGACGCCGTCGAGAACGCGCGGCCGACTCCCGTCCGGCTGTTCCGGGAGACGCTTCTCGGAGACTGTGAGCGTCGTCTGTCGAACCTGCCGCCAGAACGTCGAACGGGCCACCTGCGCGTAGTCCTGCTCGTTGCAGTAGTTCGTGTACGCGTTGTAGACGTCGTCCTTCGACACCTGCGCCCCATCCGCGTTCGTGAGACAGTCGACGCGGAACGCCTTGATGTGGTCCGAGTGGCGCTCGTACAGCTCGAGGCGCTCCTCCCGCGTCTCGGGAAGCGAGACGTCCTCTTGCTCGCGGAGACGCCCGACGCCCGCGAGCGCGGCGTTCAGGAGACCGCTCAGTTCTTCGTCGGTCGTGAGTTCGTCGATGAGCCCGCTCTCGGCTTTCTTCTGATAGCGGTCGTCCGGGTCCGGGTTCGCGACGAACTCGTAGGGGAGGTGCACGGGGACGAGACGGCGCTTTATCGCCGTGGAGCGTTCCCCGAGGACGGGCGGCCGGTTCGCCCCGAACATCATGGTCGCGCGGTTGTAATAGGAGAACCCGGGCTCGCCCTTCGCTTCGACCCACGTCTCACCGCCGCCGGTGAGGTCTTTGAGCTTCCCGAGGTCGGCGAGCTTCTTCTGCGGGAGGTCCTCCCCGACGTTCGCCCACGAACCGACGAGATTGGACGCCGCGAATCGGTTGTCCGTAATCTGTTGGAGGGTCATGCTCTCGACGTTCCGCGCTTCGCGATTCCCGTTCAGGAACGTGCGGACGACGTCGAACCACGTCGACTTGCCGTTGCTCCCCTCGCCGAAGAGTACCAGGAAGAGGTGCTTCCACTCGTCGTCGTAGTCCGAGAGGAGCGTGTGTCCGAGCACCTCGAGGAGCGTCCGAACGTCCTCGTTCCGCGTGGTGATATCGCGGAGGAACCGGAGCGTGTTCTCCGGGACGGCGTCCGGGTCGTACTCGACCGGGAGGTACGTCGTGAACTTGTACGCGGGGGCGTGGTCGTGCAACTCACCGGTCTCGACGTCGAGTACCCCGTTCTCCACGCACACGTATTCGCGGTCGTACTCGCCCGCCTCAAGCGCCGCGCGGTCGACAGTCTTCTCTTTCAGGCGGCCGAGTATCTCGCGCTTCTCGTGCTGGTCGTAGTGCGTGTCTAGGTGGATGTCCATTTCGCGCCCGAGACTGAGGGTATCGTCGAAGATCCCCAGCTCCGGGTCGTAGACGTGGAGGTCCTCGGTGTCCTCGGGCGTGAGGAACTCGTACTGTGAGCGCAGATACGACACTGCCGCGAGTCGCCCCTCGCGCTTCTCCGCGTCGTAGACGTACCGCACGTCCTCCCACGTGAACACGCGCTCAGGGTCGCGTGCTCGCGGGGTACGGGCCGTGACGTCTTCGTCGTCGTCCAGGACGAGACTCGCCTCCTCGGGCCACCGTTCTTCGACCCACCAGAGGGCGCGGTTGTACGCCTTGTCCGGGAGTTCGGTGACGTCCTCGGGGAGTTCCTCGAAGTCGTAGAGGTTCTGCTCGCGAGCGATGTGGCGAAGCGCGCCGATCGTTACCTCTGCGGTCTCGTCGAGAGTCCCGTTCTGACGCGCCTGCGCGAATATCTCCCACTCGTCTTCGTCCGTGAGACGGCCGCGATCTTTCACTTCCTCCTCGGGGAGGTCGCCCGGAACGTACTCGGGGATGTGCGCGCCACGCTCGCGAAGCGCGTCGACGGCCTCCCACCACGCTTCTCCACTCGGATAGTCCGACTCGCTGGTGATGATGTGCTCCTCGAGCGCCACCACCTGGAGCGCGTCCAGGCCGATCATCCCCTTCCGGTAGACCCACCCATCGCTCAGTTGTGCGAGGCGGGTTCCTGAGTCGGAGGACGCCCACGACGGGTCAAGATCCGCAGTCCCGTCCGCGCGCTTCGTCGTCACCGAGGACCGAAGCCGAATGTCGCCCGGCTTCACGTGGTCGATCGCGTCCAGGACGTCGTCCATGTCGTGCGTGGTGTCGACGTCCGCGAGCTCCTCGCGAGACTTCCTCGGGGCGCGGTCCTCGCTCTCGCCGTCGCCGCTCTCGTCGCCCCCCGCGCTCGCGATCTCCTCGACGAGTGCCTGGACGTCGTTCGTGTCCTCCGGCGTCCCGTCGACGTGGTTCCCGGTGAACGCGATGTAGCGGCCGTTGTCGTAGATTTCGACGTGGGAGTCATCGAACCCCTTGTACGTCGAAATCTCCTTGTCGACGACCTTCACGCCGTCCGGAAGCCGCGCCTGCCCGATGAAGTGGTAGCCGGTCCCCGACGTACTCACCTGCGCGTACGTACCCGCGTCGTCGAGAATCCGGTCGATGATCGGGTGATGCTCGCCCGTCTCGGGGTCGCGAACGTTGTCGAAGTCCACCAGAGCGTGCTCGGGCTCCGGAAGATCGTCCGCGTGGTCGTGCTCCGGGTCGGTGCTCGCGAGGACGTACGCGAGCCCGTCGACGTCGTCCCGGGCGGCGTGCTCGAGGGCGGTCGCGAGGTCCACCCACAGACTCGGGTCCTGCGTGTTCGCACCGTAGTCGAGTGGGCGGTCCCACGGCGCGCGGGGGATCTTTCGCCCGTCGTCGTCGTTCCACACCATCCAGCGCTCGCGAGCGGCGAGCGTCTCCGGGATGTGCGTGACGCCTGCGGCTTCCAAGAGCTCCGCGTCGACGTCATTCATCGCGTTCACCTCGGGTTACGTCCAACCCAGTCCAACCGTGTCCAAGACCCCCTGGACGTAGCTTCTTGCTCGAAACCGCTTCTACTGCCTGTTTGTAGGGGACACTCTGCTTACGTCCAATACGTCCAACCAAATCGGGGGGGTATCGGAAATTAGAGAGGTTAGAGAGGGAATGGGCAACCCCTCGCGTACGCGATAGGTGGCCGATTACCCTGGACGTATTGGACGCAGCCACTCTCCCCCCTCTACCACGGCGGTAGAAGGCTTGTCGCGGGGGTCCGCACGTCCAGGGGGTCTTGGACGTGGTTGGACGTGGTTGGACAGACGGTGCATCGTGGTCGCGATCGGGGGTGTCGTGCATCGGTGTGGTCGAGCTGCGCACCGACGCCGCGAGGACGTCGCCCGAGATACAGCGGCCGCTCTTCGAGGGGCAAACGCTAAGTCGGGCGAACCAGAAGAACGAGGTAGTTGGACCTGGGATCGGGGCTGAATTGACAGCCTCGTGTTCTCCCGGTTCGGTGTGTTGGCTTGTTAGCCGCGCGTCTCCTTCGTGATACCCCGTCTGTTTCGCCCCCACCGTTAAAAGCGTTCGCCGCTTGGCCGCCCGCCGGCAGTCGCCCCTGAATTCTCCACGGAGCGGCATGTCGTCTGCGGCTCTCGCGGCGGTGGACATCACGCGTCCCACCGCTCGGTGAATCGTTCACGCCGCTCGTCTCTCTGTGGTGTCGCGGCGGCGTTGACGGGCACGGGGACGGCCATCACCGCATAGACCGCGCGGTAGTCCCCGCTCGGGCTCGACTCGCAGAGGTCGCGGTCGTGCGTCTCACGCATCGGCTTCCTCCCGGAGCGTCGCGTTCACTTGCTTGACCGTCTCCTCGTCGAGGCCGAGGTGGTCGGTCGCGACGTGTTCCGCGACCGTCGCCGCGTCGGCGGGGTCGTTCCCGTAGAGCATCGCGAAGTCCCCGAGGAGTTTCCCGAGAAGGGAGCTCCGCGGGAGCTCACAGACGCTACCGTAGTCGCTGGCGCGCCGGATATCGTCGTCGAGTGGCGAGTAGGAGATTGCGCGGAGGTCGCCGTCGACGATTGCGACCGTCGCGAACGCCTCGAGGTCGTCGTCGACGAGGAACTCAAACGCGCGGTCGATCGCGTCGTCGCGCACGGAGTCAGTACTACGCGTGGTGTCGGTGGAAGAATCAGACATAGGTGTAGCGGGGGGTGAGGCGTCCGCCGGGGACGGCGTCGATGTCCCTCACGGCGTCTCGAAGAGAGGATTCGGCCCTCTCTCGGCCGTTAACGGGCGCTGGGTCTCGGGGAGCGCGTCTGCTCCCGTGGAATATGGGGGTACGTTAATGAGACCGGAGAGACAACGGCTAGGCACAGGCATCACCACCGCCTGCTCGTCGGGCTGCCGTCGCGCCGGTCGCATCTCGCTCGGTCGCGACGTTCCAGTCCGTCGTGATCGGGCCGCTGCGCCCGTGTTTGGGAGTCGGTTCACCGATCGGTTCCACAAAGTCGGCTGAGAACGCCGCCGGGGCCAGATTAGGGCCTGAGACCCGGTGGCGTTCTTCGCCGCTGTTCAAGTTCTCGAGTACCAACTCTACCCCTCCGTGTCCGCGGCGCCGAAGTGGTTGACGTCGACCTCGTCGGCGAGCCGTCGGAGCATCTCGTCCCACGTTTCGTCCTCGTGCTTCAGCGGGCGGAGGACGTTGTCGCGGGTGTCGATGGAGGTCGGTACTCGAGTTTCGGAGTGAGTCATCCTCTTTCTAAATGCGTGTTACGCGTCCAGAACCTTAACGTTACCCCGTCTCAATATCTGAGACGAGAACTATGGGAGAGAAGCGAATCGGTGCGCTACTGACACCGTCGATGCGCAAGTTCTACAAGAACCAGCCGGACGGGGACGACTCCGGTGCCCGAACAATCTACCAACGAACCCGAGACCGACTTGCCTCCGCGCTCGAGGACGCCGACCTCCTCAGCACCAAACTCCGCGACTACGACCGCCGTTCGATCGTCGACCGCTACGACGACCCCACGGAATACGACACCAAAGTCGCGAAACTCCTCGCTCTCTACACGGCCGAGCTCGACACCGACCGTGTCGAGAACATCGTCGAAATGGCAGTACGGGGGGCGCTCGTCCTCGAAGGCTACGGCAACCCGGACGTCTCAGTCTCGATCCTTGTAGACCGCGAGCCCGTCGACCTCGACGAGGTCGTCGAGAAGGTCGCACGAGGAGAAGAGCCTACATCGAAGGAACTCACGACGCTCGTCCTCGCTCGGGATAACGAACTTCGTCAACTATCTGATGAACAGGTACATGACCTCCTCGAGTCGCCGCTCGAGGATTTCCACGGAATCGCAGAGCGGATTCAACAGAAGAGGGCCGACCTCGACGAGGACGTCTAGCGGGCGACCCCAGCCGTAGTCGGGGGGTCGGCACACAACGAGTACGTTGCTACGTTTCCACGAAACGGATCGATGTCCTCGACAACGACGTCGGTGGTGATGAGTGCCGAGAGCGCGTTGTAGACGGCGCGCTCGGACGCTTCCACCGCTTCGCAGATTTCCTCGAGCCTCATCGAATCGCCGTCCTCAAGAACTCCGGCGACCCGGACGACCGTGGAAGAATCGGCCATGCACAGAGTACCGCACTCCTACCGGTTAAGGGAGTGTATTCACGGCATTCTGGGGGCACACTTCCCTATTTTATCTATTGCTATCGCCGACGCGCTCGAGGATTAGGTCATGACACATGGGGGTGTCATGGCCTGTTCGTGGGGAGCGCTACGTTCCACGTCGATTTGCCGCCGTGATCGATATCTCGGGTGCCATTTGGCGTCCGTCTCGGGCCCTCGAGTAGTTACCAGGGCCGTCGTGGTGGGAGCGACGGCGACTCGGTGTTTTCGTCCCCGCTCGTCAGCCGGTAGACGCGACGGCGGCCGTCTGTCGGATCGGGGACGCGGTCGACGATGTCGGCGTCGCGGAGTTGCGCGAGGGCGTCCCGGACGGTTCGCTCCGGGAGAAGCGTAACGTCAGCGATCTCACTCTGTGTCGTGACGTCGTAATGCTCGAGGGCGTGGTAGACGAGTTTCGAAGAAGGAGCGAGGTCGGCGAGAGTGTCCGCGTGCGGCGTGTCTGAGAGTGGACGCGGCATACTGAGGGAAGTTGACGGGCGAGAAGTAAAAGTCCTCTTCGCGCGGGAGCTGACTGGGTCGTCGCGACGAATGCAGGCGCGGATCGCCATGGGGTTGCCGTCTTCCATGGGGTCGCCGGCTCATGTGGTGGCCGCTGGCGCGACGCCGTGCATGGGGTGGTCCTGGGAAACGGACCTGCATGAGGTGGTCTTGGCCGCCGACGTCGTGCGTAGCGGTTCGACACGGCCGGGGACGCATCGGCGTTCGGCGAAGTGCGGGTCGCGCGCACTCGCGCGAAGCTGACCCGGAAATCCCTCGGGAGTCGCGGGGTGACGTCCTTGTGGCTGCTTCGCGTCGCGCGCGATGAGCGGTGACGAGAAATCCCCGTGGGGCGGCGACGACCCCTCGATCACGTGCGGGGGAGATCGGCGCGGGACGCCATGTGTCTGACGCATCTTTACGTATCCATATACGCATACGTAAGCGTATATGCCCGACACAGCGCTTAGAGCCGCAACATTCCTCGATAAGGGTGGAGTGGGGAAGACCACCGCAACGGCCCACCTCGGCGTCGCCCTCGACCGACACGGCTACGACGTCCTTCTCCTCGACCTCGCCGGGAAGCAGGGCGACCTCGCGAAACACTTCGGCCTCTGGGAGGACGTCCAGGCCGACGACGACCGCTGGCCGAACATCACGACCGTCTTCCAGGACGAGTGGGAGACGATCGCCGAGAAACTCCCGACTCCCGTCGAGGACCTCATCATCCCGACCGGCGAAGGCCCCGACCTCATCCCGGCCCACGAGAGCCTCGACGGACTCGACGCCACCCTCGGGAACATCGACGACGCAAGCGAGCGATACAGTCGCCTCGACGAGTTCCTCACCGACTACGTCGCCAGCGACTACGACGTCATCCTCCTCGACCTCCCGGGGTCGACGTCGAACATCGCGTATAACGGCCTCTGGGCTGCCCGGAACGTCGTTGCGCCCGTTCGGCCGGGGCCCTTCGAGGCGGGACAGGCCGCCCAGTTACGGCGTGACTTGGAGACGATCCGAGCCGAGCAGGACGTCGATATCGAGCTCGTGATGGTTCTTCTGAACGAGGTAGACGAACGAACGACTGCGGGGAAGACGTACCTCGAGCAGTTCGAAGCGGAGTACCCGAACGCGCTCGCTCCCGCGCAGATCCCGAGCTCGCAGGACGTGCAGAACGCACAGATGCACGGCGGGACGCTCTTCACCCTGGAGCGGCCCTCGAAGACCGCCGAGCGCGCCGTCGAGGCCTACAAGACTGACGCCGAGGCGCTCATCGAACGCCTGGAGGACCGCCGATGACGGACACCGACAAGGAGCTCGAGGAGCTGCGCCAGCAGACCGACGTCGGCACCCGTGCACAGTCAACACCGAGCAGCGACGAGGCGGACGTCCTGGAGGACGCGATCGTCGCGCTCCTCGACGACGTCGAGAGTGGAGAGGTGTCGAAGACGCTCTCCATGCGCGACGCCCGACTCACAGCGCTCATTCGAGCACTCGAGGAGACGGGGGAACTCGATGCTGTTGGTGACGCGCTCCGCGACGACCTCGGGATCGCGTCCGATGATGACGGGGCAGACCGGAGTGAGGTTCTCCGGCTAGCTGTACGAGTTGGTCTTCGGGAAGCCGCGCCAGACGTGCTGGAGACGGCGCGTGAGGCGTCTGCACGCCACGCTGCCGACCGGTTCTAAGACGTATACGTATCCGTATATGGATGCGGATACGGATACGATAGAGGGCGGCGGTGACTGACGGATTTCTACCAACCCATATGCAGTTTATAGAAATCCGATCGGCGCGGGGGGCGCCGAGGCCTTAACCAACACGGAGCGGTGTCTCCGTCGTTGGTGTTGGTTAAGAGATGGGTCGAGAGAGCGTCGCCGGAAGGTGGTCAGGTGGTTCCCTCACCGCCCGCTCGGCGTGCAAGCGTCACGGCGGCACTCCGGTCCCGACAGACGCGATTCACCGGACAGTCCGGCGTCTCGCACCGTATCGTCGCGCGTCCCACGTCGGTGAGCGCACCACAGACGTGGCACTCCCGCGTTGAATCGGTCGGATCGACACGCTCCACCCGAACGCCCACGGCAGCGAGCGCCGCCTCAAGGCACGCTCGGAACCAGGGGAGGAGCCAGTCACCCGCTTCGACGTCGCCGCGAGCGCACTCGGCGAGCGGTCGGTCCGCGTAGTCGATGTCCTCCAGGGCAACGACGTCGGCGCCGACCTGGGTGACGTACTCGACAACAGACGCCGTCACGACTCGAGCGCGCTCAGTGAGACGCGCTCGGTACGCCTCGACGAGCGCGCCCTCGAACTCGTAGGTATCGATTGGCTGGCTCGCAAGCGCCCCGAGGGAGTTCCCGAGGAGGTTGTAGAGCTTCCGTTCGACACCACCACCGGCGACGAGCGCGCCCGCGACGTCCGGATCAGCGTCTGCGGGCGCCGCGACAGCGAGCCGCTTCACTCCAAGGTCGACACCCACTACGGTCCGCGTGGCTGGCGACTGGGGCGCGTTATCCACCCGTGGGGGCGTGGAGTGACTACTCACTGCTATCCCCCTCCTTGTCGACGTCGGCGGCGTCACCGGGGTGATGTGTCCACTCCTGGATGGCCCTGTACGGCGCGTGCGCCGGGGGTTCGCTCCACGGTTCCAGGCCGGCGATGGGCGCGGCTTCTTCTTCGACGGTGGCGCGTGCCTCCTCGAGCGCACGCCGGAGCGCCTGCACGTGCTCGGGCGTGAGGCCGCCCGAGTATTCGCCCTCGCCGTCGCGGGCGCCGTAGAGCGCGGTCTCGGCGTCGCGGAACGCGTCCTCGAGGGCGAACCGCGACTCGCTGAGTGCCCCCGCGAGGAGCTGGGGACCGACATGCTCCCAGGCCGCTGCGCGCTCGCTGGGCGAAGGGGTGTCGTCGCGATCGTCGTCGCGGTCGACGTGCGAGTTACGCATCGGCGAGGTCCTCCCGGGCGGTGTCGGCTTCCTCCATCAACGCGAGGAGTTCCTCGAACGCGTCTGCCTCGACGTCGTGGCGGAGCGCTCCGTACTGGATGCTCACGCCGATGTCCTCGGCACACGGCCCACAGAGCCGCCGCTCGCGACGTGCCGGAAGTGACGCGGCGCCGAGCGGGAACGCGACGGTCACGCGGAACTCGCGAGCGTCGTCGAGGCCGGTGCCGCAGCGAGCGCAGACGCTCGCGGGTGCCTGATAGGTTTCGGCGTGCTGGCACGTCTGGCAGACGTCGGCCTCGACGCCGTCCTCGAGGACGGGGAGCGAGACGTGATCGACGAGACGCGCCGCGTGGTCGACACCGCAGACCTCACACTGGGCGGTCTCAGTCATCTGTCTCGCCTCCGTTGCCGTGGTTCGGTCGCGGGCGAGCGCGGAGGACGTCGTCGTCGGAGAGGGTGTCCTCGGCAGGCATCCAGATGCGGCCGCGCGGTGTGTCGCTCGCCTCGACGAACCCGGCCTCGCGGAGGTCAGTGAGGAGCTTCCGTCGGTAGCGGCGCTTCACCGGCGTCTTCGTCACGCCGTGGTAGACGAGCGGCGCGACCGCGTCGTAGAGGATGTGGAGGTCGCTCGTCGTCGTTCCGGCGGCGCCGAGGACGAGCCGATAGAGCACGCGGTGGTGGTGCGTGTAGCCCTCGCCGTCGAGGGCGGCCGGCGCGTTGAGGCCAGTGTCGACGACGCCACTCATCGGCCACCTCCCTCCTCAGCGTCGGGAACGCGATTGAGGACGTCTTCGCGGGCGTCGACGAGGCGGGCGTTCCACGCGGCGGCCTCGGCACTCGAGATGCCGGGGACGTCGCGCCAGTCGACGCGCTCGGTGAGCGTGATGAGCTCGGAGAGAGTGAGGTCGACGTCCACGAGGCGTGCGAGCGTCGCGTCGTCGTCGCCCTCGCCGTCCGAGCGGGAAGCCCGGCTCATCGGTCGGCCTCCGAGGCGACGTCTCTGAGGAGTGCGCTGGCGGCGTCACGGCCATCCGGCGTGCGGAACCGCTGGTGGACTTGCGCGTACTCCATCAGAATCTCCTCAACGCGATAGCGCTCAAGAGACGCCGGGTCGTCGTGTTGGGAGAGCCGCCACCGGACAGCTGCGAGCGCCCACTCGGGGACGACGATCGACGCCGTCGGCGTGTACTGGTAGAACGCGTCCGGCACTGGGCCGTTATCGGGGACGACATGAGGCGGGTAGTTGAGCCGGGCGAGCTCGCGTTTGCGGGCGCTCGGGTCGTCGATCACGGGGACGGCGTCGAACGGCGCCGGGAGCGGTGACGCGCTCTCACGCGTCTCGGTGTCGGTCGCGACGGCGGGCGTCGAGGCGGCGCCGAGGGTGGCGAGACCACCGAGGCTCTTCAGAACGCCGCGGCGGCTGAGCGCGAGGACGGCGTCATGCATCGGTATCGCCTCCGTTCTCGGCGTCGATGAGTGCATCTGCGAGCGCGTCGAGGCCATCCTTGTCGAGCTCGAGTTCGGTGACGCCGTCCGGGTCGACGTCGGAGACGATCCGGAGGGTTGCATGGCGCTCGCTCGCGGAGAGGGGCGTCTGATCGGGTGTCTCGAGGTAGAGCTGGGCGCCCGCACTGAGTTCGATCGTGATTCGGCCGTCCTTGACCGTGTAGTCGGCCTTGCCGCGCGTGACCTGCATCACGCATCCCCTCCATTCTCGGCGTCGACGCGCGGGCAGTCGCCACGGTGCGTCGCGTGCTCTTTCTTGCCGGTGAGGACTTCGGCGCCACAGCCGCGACACCGGACGTAGGCGTGGCCGGTGGGCTGGCCGTACTTGTCGTACTCCGTGAACGGCCCCTCCCAGACAGGGCCGTCCGTCGCGGGCGTGGCGAGGACTTCCGCGTCGTCGTGCGTCTTGACGGCGCCGCCGTCGGTGATAGCGTGGCGAGTGTCGCCATCGACGTGCATCCCGAGCTGGGGGTCGACGTCGGCGGTGTCGATCCCGGCCGGAATCGCGACGTCCCCGCAGGCCATACGAACTCTTCGGAGGTGTTTACACCCCCCTTCGGGGCTGCGGTACTGGGAATCGGGGCAGCCACACGCGCCGGTCTCTTGGTCGACGGTGTAGGTCTCACCGGACGCGGAGACGACGGTGTAGAGGCCGGGGGCGTCCTTCGCGAGGCCGACGTCGTCGAGGACGGTGAGGAACTCGGTAGCTGCGCGGCGGTCGCGGTCGGAAACGGTACCATCGGTCGTGTCGGGGGATTCATGCCCCGTGGATGCGTTAGTCGACATGGGAACTCTGTAGCCCAGAGACCCACTCGCTCGCGTGTCCTACCACGCGGGCTTTCTGCGGACGCGAGTGCCTGAGAGCGGGTGTGTCTCTACCTATTGGTAGTGGCCAATTGGACTTAACCTTTTGGGTTCCACCAATTGGAAGTGTCCAGCAGACTTTAGCCAAATGGGCGCCTGTTTGCTACTGGCAGAACGCCTATGTCAGAGACAGAACAACCCGAAGACATGACGCGCGAGCGCAGCGAATCCGGACAGTACATCGAAACAGTCACTCTCGAGAACGTCCGCGACGTCTTCGACCAAGTGCGGGGGCCAGTCATCACGTCGACCGACGTCGCAGAAGCCCTCGACTGCACCACCGAGTCCGCCCGGCAGAAACTCACCCAGCTCTACGACCGCGGCGAAGTCGACCGACGGAAGACAGGACGCACCGTCGTGTGGTGGCGCACAACCGACGCCGAGGAGAACGCTGAGCCGGTGGGGGAGGACGGTGATGAATAGCCGGCGCGCAGAGTTGGTCGACGTCGACGAGACGGGGAGGAGCACAATCGAGGATGCGGCGGCGGTCATCAACGAGAATCGCGGGCTCTGGGAGCGAATTGCCGATGTCGACCTTCCGCTCTCACCCGTGGTTCAGCGTGCTCTTGAGGCGATCGGCGATGAGTGACGACGCCAGGGACGTCCTCGAGCGCTACGAGGACGACCTCGACTTGGGGGCGCTCGCCGAGCGCGACGACGACTTCGGCGCGGTCGTCCGCGCCCTGATGGACGCCGCGGAGTGGGAACGATGACTGTCTCACCTAGTCGGAAGGCCATCGCGGAAATTGTCGGGGAGAACCGCGGGGTCTTCGAGACGCTCTGCAACCATCCCGACCCCGAGTTTGCGGAGAAGTACGGTAAACGTCCGCTCCGGTATCTTGAGGGTGGCTATGAATAGCCGCGACTCCGAACCTGGCGACGACGAGGGGCGGCCGCTCGCCCCGATTCACGAGCACGAAGATGCCGTCCGACAGCTCGCAGAAGAGGACTCTGAGGGTGGCGCCACAGCCCGCTATCTCCTCGCTGTTGCACACGGCGAAACACCGGACCCTGTTGACTGCCTCAAATCTGGGCTCCCGGACCCCAGGGAGGAGTGGCAATAATGGGATCGAAGCCCACAGACGCCGTCGAGAGCTGAGGACTCGCCGTCACACTCAACGACGACACCGACCGCGCGGAGCTAGAGGCGTTCCTTTGGCGTGCCCGAAGTCGGGGGGTCGTGTGCCGATCCCGGCCTAGAGGCGGCCGTGCGTATTGTTCGTGCGCTCCTTGAGGACGTCGTCGGCGAGACGGGCGGTGACGGCGAGGAGTAATAGGCGGCTTCGCCGCCGCGGTCGGGGACATCCCTTGCGGGGCCCCGCAAAGGCTTAGTGAGCCCGTTGCGAATAACCGCATAGGCGGAGAACCGATAAACGTGCCATACAACAAGCAAGGCGAAGACGGGAAGTTCCAACCAAGGTATGACCCCGACGAGTTCGTGGCGGCCGTTGAAGCGCGCGACTTCCCGACGACGGCCGACGTCGCGGACGTCGTCGACTGCCCACACCGGACGGCATTACACCACCTGAATCAGCTCGAAGGCGACGGCCGGCTCGCTAGCCGGACAATCGGCCCCGCGAAGGTTTGGCGTGTCGCCGACGACACGACGCCCGAGGCCACGTCCCAAGACACGAGCGACGTCGAGACAAACTGCTAGCCACGACTATGAGTGATGTCTCTCACGAGGAACTGAAGCCCGCCATGGGGAGGCCTCCTAGAACTCCCCCATGACGGTGAACTGCCCCAAGCGGACCCCGACAGCAACGTGGTCCTACCAAAGCGAAGGTACCCCAGCGGGATATTCATTCCCCACCACGGTGTCGCGGGGCCGCGGACTCGCCACCCCCTCGGCCTAGACATTGAGCAAGAACCAGAACGCGACGACGTCGACCCACCGGATGAACCGACAGGCGGCCGCGTGCGAGTGCTCTTGGCGGGAACGCCCCACGACCCTCCCCCACAGACCGCCTTCGATCACAACGGCGTCGCGGACGACGAGCGCGGGCGTCTCTATAGGGCGTCCTGGAACGACGCCACGACGTCGACGACGGATCCGTCACTCAAGATCGGGAGCGGCCACAGACAAGAGACCACGAGAAAATTTATTTTTTCTTCCCAACTCACCGGGAGACCCCACCCCCGCACCCTCCAAGACCCAATCCCCGGCGAGAGGTGCTGTAACGGACGAACCGAAAACGCCCGTGGCGACAACGACGACGACATCCACCGCTACTACTCTACCCACTCTAGCGCAGCTAGCAACAACAGCACAACAATACGACAGTGTCCTAGGTCTGCTAGCAGGATCTTGCCTCTGTTCGGGTGATTGTCATGAGTGAGCGGGTTCTTGTTGGGGTTCGCGTCCCGGAATCGATCAAGACGGCGTACGAGGACGCGCTCCTAGAGGAGTACGTTCAAACTCGTCCTTATGCCGGGACAGAGCTTGAGACGGAGCTTCGCGTTGCTCTTGGCATTGGTGAGGACGCAGCGATGTTCGATACTCTCCGGGGGCTTCGCGCAAACTGGGAAGAAGAAAAAAATAATTCTGCGCCGTCGTTCTCGGGTGGGGAGAAGACGGTCAACTACCGGATCGATCCTACCGTTCGCGCCGAACTGAAGCGGGCGTCACAGGACGGCGACGACACGATGGGCGAGATCGTCGCTCGCGTCATGTATCACTATGCGGTCGGGGACGGCTATCAAGATCGGATGCGAGCGCTCGTCGCGGACGTTGCTGAGGACGGCGTCGACACGGACGAAGACGATGAGGGCGACGACCTCGATGCGACTGAGCGGCGAGCGGGAGAGATCGCGGGCTATATTGAAGAGAACGCAAAGCAGGTCCGAGAGGGCGTCATCTTTGACGTCGCGGACTTCAATGAGGCTGTTCGCGAGGGCTGTTCGTCGCTTTCACCGTCCGATTACGCCCGGGAGACATACCTGAAGCCCGTTCTGGACCGTCTTGGCTGTAAGCCGACAGCCTCCGGGAATTTCGTTCCGAGCGATGCCGGGGCTATTGCAGACCTGCGTGGTCTTCCGTATGAATGTATGAGTGACGAGGACGTCGTCGACGCGATCAAGGCGGCTGCTCTTGAGGATCGGGACTCTCGGCGCCGACAGCAGCGGTTCACAGCAACCGACGCGAAGAACGCACTCGGGGGTCGGCCGCGGAAGGATACTGTCCGCCGCCATATGGAGCAGATCGGGAGGACGGAGGGATTCACGTATCACGAGGGTGGGCGGTCTATCGACGAGGCGTACCTCACCGTGTCGGGGGACGTTCTTCATGCTGACTGGGCGCATGACCGCGCGCTGAAGATGGCGGGTTTGCTTGATCAGGGCGCGGACGCCGGCAACGACGTCGACGATGACTTCGGCGCCGGCGTCCGTACCCCGATGGACGCCGCGGAGGAGGAACGATGACTAACCTGTCCGACCGAAAGTCGATCGCGGCAATTGTCGAGGAGAACCGCGATGTCTTCGAGACTATCGCGACCGCTGAGGAACTCCCCGAGGACTTCCGGGAACGCTACGGACGCCGGCCGCTCCGGTATCTTGAGGGTGGGTATGAATAGCCGAGACCCCGAACCTAGCGACGCCGACTGGGCCGCCGCAAACGAAGCGAAGATCCGGGAATTCGCCGGCCACGACGCCGACTACGCGTGGGTCTTCCAGCGGCTGCTCGAGAACACGGAGGACATCGATGCGTGACGACGCGCTCGCCGAGTCTGCTGACAGCGGCGCAGAACCCACGGACGTCGTCGCGATCATTGAGGAACACCGCGAGCTCTTCGAGCGACTCGCCGACTCCGACCTCCGGTTCGCGAAGTACGCCAAGAACGCCCTCGAGTACGCCGACAACCACGAATGAGTAGGTTCAATAACGCGCCATCACGCGAGTACAGCGAGTTCGTCGAGGCTGTCGAGGAGTATGCCGCCGACGACCACGAGCCAGGTGAGGACGTCTATCGCGCGCTCGCCGACGCGCTCGCCGACCACCTCCGCGACCGCTTCCAGCGCGGCTGGGACGTCGACGAACAGGCTGACACGGCGTGTCTCCGCCGCGTGATCACGGGCGCCGACGAGTGCACCTGTAACGAGACGCGATCGTGGCAGGATCGAGAGCGGGAGACGATCGGCGCTCGTGACGACCCACCGCACGCGGCCCCGCATGCTGACCACGCGGAGCTGTGGCTTGACGGCGGCGAGCCCGTTCTCTACGCGATGCACCCGAGCGGTCTCTCCGTTTCCTCGGTTTCGAAGACGGCCGTCGGTGAGGACGGCGAGCAGATACGGAACGGCTGGTTCGACGTCGTCGAGTTCGCCCAAGCGTGGGGGCTTGAGTTCGCCGTGATGCCCGTCTCACACTATCACGCCTTCTCAAGGGCGTGCGTCGTCTTCTACGCGCCTGAGTGGGCTAGCCACCGGTAGCTCGTAGAGCCTATCATCCGGGGCAGAATCCGGACCACAAAACCGTGTGCCAACCCGGCGCATGATTTATCCGTGAGGAGTCACGGGATTGTGAGTGGATATGGGACGCTGCAAGCACTGCGGTGACTCAACGCGTCGAGGCGATAAGGAAATCTGCGAAAGCTGCCGACGTTCCAATAGCAGCAGTAGTGGAACGGACCTGACCGAAAAGAGCCCCAGTGGTGTCGCCCCCTAATAGAGCGGGCATCAAGCGCGCGTTGGGCTTCCGAAAAACTGGGGAACACGGAACCACTTCCCCCGGAAACCGTTTAAGTAGTTCTCGTCACAAGCAGTAGATACGAGACGCGGACCGCTCCTCCCGGATGCTTTCACTCGCCAGCGATGGCGCTCGCAACGACGACGTCCAGAGCGTCCACGGCCGAGGCTACACTCCAAACCACCAGCCTACGGACCGGTTGGCGTCACTCCAGGGCAGAGCCTTCATACGAATCCAGCGACGACAGAGAGTAACCGGAGGGAGCCTGACTAAAGAATGCGCTCGGTGCAAGTTATCGACGAATCAGCTGAAACGACGACGCGCGCCGAGCACGTAATCGGCGTCGACGAGTCCGGGAACGTCACCGGCCCCGGGCTCTACGCCCTCGCCGCTGTCCGCTGCCCTCGAGACGACGGCGAACGCCTCGCCGAGCTCCTCGTTCAGAACGGCCTCTCACCATGGCAGGCGAAGTCCCAGACCCTCACTGAGAACATCACGCCCGAGCAGCGCACTCAGCGAGTTGAGGGTCTCCTGGACGATCTTGACGCCGCGTCGATTCCGTGGCGCGTCGCCGTCGGATACGACCAGGAGAGCATCCACCATAAGGCAGCAGCTGTCTGCATACTGGCGAAGAAGACGATCACAGACACCGAGTCCTACCAGGGCGACGCGGTGCTTCTTCCAGACGGTGCTGCCAGCATGTACGGCCGAGCGCAGGAGCACCTCCGCACACAAGCCGCCCAAATCATCGGCCCGTCGTTCCAGTCCGCGTTCGGGAGTGTGTACGTGACAGGCTTCCCTTCCGCAGACCTCACGTATCCCGAGGTTGCGGCTGCCGACTATATTGCTGGCCACATCCGCTCACAGATGGACGCCGGCGAGCATCCGACCGAGCGCTACGACTCCGTAGTGTGGTTCAACCGCGACTGGCGAGACGCGACGTCCTCCCCTCTTCCGTTCTACCAGATCAAGGGGCTCACTGGGTCATACGGAGGGATAGAACAGACCCGTGTCGCCGCGTGGATCAAAGGCCGATATACGAGTGAGGAGTCACACGACGTGTCTTCGCAGTGGGAGAATACGGTCCGGATGCTCGAATCGCGGGCGCTACAGGAGTACCTCCTTGAGGGATGGGGGCCGTAGAACGGACGTCAACAGAACGTAGGCCATTACCCCACGTTCCTAGCCGGATCAGTCCCGAGGGTTCAACCCAGCGGGCCTGGTCCGCGTCCTCATCTCTACTTTCTCCCCGGGCGCAGATAAACCTTCTCACCACAATCTCGTTCACCGATGTGGTTACTCCGGAACAGTATCCTGACGTCAACGTTGCCGACGTCCTCGAGCAGCTTCCCGAGGTGGTCGTCTTCATCGACGCCCATGGACCAGTCCGAAGATCGGGGGTGGCCATGGAGTAATCAGCCAGATGAACGCCGCGACGCCCCAGGCGTCGACGGGCCGCGTCCGAGGAGGACAGCACAAGCTGAGGTCGCGAAGACGGCCGGAGCGTATCTGAGGCTTAACCAACACTCAACGCCCGGCATCCACAAGTGTTGGTTAACGGCGTCGGACGCCCTCCTCACCGGGAGCGTATTCACAGCGGTGCACGTGAGTGGATTCGAGGGCCAGTGGTAGCCCCCGGCAAACGATCGATGAGGTGGTGGCGTTGATGGGTGAAACGAGGGCAGCTAATCCTTCTTCGCCCACGTTCCCTCAAAGCCTATCTGTCGCCCCGTCACCGTCTCGGGCTGTTCGTTGAACGTCACCGAGACGCTCGTGTCTTCACCAGGCGAGAGTGCACCAAGCGAAACCTCTCTCTCCGAGATTGAGTCCCCGTCTGAGAGCAATTTGATTCGGGCTATCGCCGAAGCAAGTGGGTACTCAGACCGGTTGCGAATCGTCATAGCAATTCGGACAGTTCCTGCCTCTGGGTCGTCATGCCGACCGATGCTAACGAGACGAAGAGCACTGCTCGCGGCAGGCAGAGTAGTAGAGGACGAAGTCGTGGAGCGCGTCGAGGTAGATGACTCACCACACCCCGCGAGAGTACTGGTAGCCGCTATACTAGCTGCGAGGAAGGCTCTGCGGTGCATACTCACAGACATTTACGAAGGGATGTAAAGATACCAACCGGAGGTTGTTGATTGGCTAAGAATCCACAGGGCAGGGGCAGAGGGCGGCTCGTCGAAGAGGGTTTGCGAGAGAACCCCGAACAATAGAGAAGGAGGCCCAAAGGATGACACCAACCACCGGCATCAAGAACCAGACTCTCCGGGAGCAGATTACGACCCCGTGCAGACGGAGCCTTGAGACTATTCTCGGCCACAGGAAGGGACTCTCTCAAGGTGGCCGATGGTACTGAAACAGACCCCCGAGGCCGAAACCACCCTCGAGGACGCCCTCGCACAAAGTTCCTACACTCCCCCGACACCGGCCAGAGATACCGACCCCCGGTACTTTGCCGTCTGTACGGTGCTCTCTGCGACGGCCGCCACAATCGAACAACTCCGTGAGTGGATGGACGCGGACGAAGACGTCACGGTGAGTTTCTCACAGGAGGACATCATTCGGATTGAAGACGCCTTCGACGCTATGAGCGCTGTCGTCAGCCACCAACGTTCCGAGGAGTTCCGCGAGGACTTCGACACGTGCCCGCCCGACCTTCGCGAGAGCCTCGACGAATCTGCCACCGGGATTGCCAACGATCTCGGCCTCGGCGTTGATGTTCCCCACTCCGAAAGCAAGTAGGCCGATAGTCGTCAGTATCGTCCGGTCTCCGAGAACTCCCCCGCCACCCCTGTTAACTCTCCCGTCCACTCTCGAGCGCTATGGACTGCGCCATAACCCGCACCGCATCAGCTCTCCCTCCGTAATTCCTTCTGTACCGGACGCGACAGGTCGGTTGTCTCGACGAGGACCATCGAGAGGTCCGCCGTCGCGGGCCTCGTGCTCTCAAGAACCCCGGACGGGTCCTCGAAGACGACGGGCAGGCTATCCTCGAGGTAGCCATCGGGCCCGATCTCCCCATACCGGAAGCGTGCAGGGGTGCGCGAGCCCGTCGTCGCGGCGCGCATATAGTTGATGAGCGTCATCTTCTGCTGGATCGGGGTCGCGTCCGTCGCCGTGTGCTCGTTCGGCCCCGCTGCTGGGTCCGCACTCGACCCCCACTGGAAGGGCGAGCCGTCGGGTTTTCGCGCGTTCCCCGGGGTTTCGGCGTCGATCTGGAAGTAGTGCTGGCCGCCGCCCGCGTCGACGTGGATGCCCGCCCGACCCTTTGTGCCCCCGTTGTCGGAGAGAAGGCGCTCGATTGTGGAGACGACGTCATCGAGCGCGGAGTCGACGAGGTAGCCGGAGCGGATGCCCTCCTCGATCTGGGCGGCACCGTCCTCGCCGAGCGGCCCGAGTTCGAAGACGCCGGTCTTCTCGCCGACGGCGCCGCCGAAGTCCGCGTCGATCTCGAGGGTGGCGTACTGCGTCATAGCCCTCCTCCGCTGAACTCGCGGCGGATTTCTTTGACGGCCTCACGCTTTGCTTGCTCCATCCCCTGGTCAAGGTCGCGCTGGCTGACGCCCTCCACACTCACGGAGGAGTTAACCGTGAGGGAGGCGCTCTGAGTGCGCGCACGATTCTCACGCGGCGACGACGCTGACCCCGACTGCGTGCGCTGGGTGGACGGCGCCATCTGTGCGAGGACGGAGTCGACGATGTTACGCTCCCCGCGTGGCGTCCGCTGGGCGTTCGCGACGGCCCCAGTGAGTATCGCAGCGGGCGCCGGGAAGCCGAGCCCACTCCCGGACGCAGAGGGAGTCTTCGAGGCGGAGGACACAACCTTTGTCGTGGTGGCGATGCCGAGGCCTTTCAGGATATCCTCAGCAGTGATGGTGGGGAGCGGTGGGATGACGTCGTCCACCTTGAGGGAGACAGCGCTGTCGACGACGTCACCCGCGACGAGTGTGGCGGGCGCGACGACGTCCGCTGCGGCTAGCGCGGCGGACTGAGCGATGAGGTCGTCCGGGGTGACGGCTGCGGCGGCGCCGACAACGTCCCCGGTCGCGATCTCCGCCGAGGCTGCGATGACGTCCGCGGCCGACAGGGTCGGCACGCCGGCGATGAGGTCAGATGGGGCGACGCTGGCGGGCGACGAGACTACGTCCGCCGCTGACAGACTCGCTGCGGCGGCGACAAGGTCGGGCGGGGCGATGCTGGCGGCCGACGAGACTAGGTCTTCCGGGGTGACCGAGATGTCGGTGAGGTCCGAGAGTGCGCTGGATGCCGCCGAGGCCGCGTCGACGAACGTACCGGAGAAGCTCCCGAGTGCACTGGATGCCGCCGAGGCTGCACTAACGATCGATCCCAAGTTGAGCGCGGCGTACGTGCCGATTACGCCCGCGCCAGCTGCGAAAAGCCCGCTGAGGCCGCCACCGGAGCTCGCACGCTGAAAGCCCTGCTTGTCCACAGAGTCGACGAGGGACTCGAGGAGCTCGTTCCTCCGGGCGTCAAGATCGAGCCCCTCTTCGGCAAGGTCGATGCGCGTGGATTGGAACTTATCTCCTCCAGCGGCCGAAGAAGACGCCCCACTTCCAGCGTCGGCAGCGGCAGCGTCGACGGTGACGGCGGCGTCTCCCACACCCGCTTCGATTTTGTCGTGGGCGGATTTGAGCGACCCGTCATCGACTGCGACCTCCAGCATCGCCTGGGTGGTAAACGATTCACCGACCATTGCTGAAACCTCCAAGAAGAGCTGTTTGAGCGGGGAGCATCACAGGATTCTCTCACATCGGATTACGTGCTGGAAGTGGTTAATGGTACCGCCGCAAAAGCCGTTTTTCAGCCGACTCAACCCCCTGGGGACGCCATTCTGGGGAACATCTCCTGTCGCGGAGTTCCTGAAACTCGGTGCGAAGGCCAACGAGAGTAGCCTGTTAACCAACACCTGCGGCAGGGGGCACAGAGTGTTGGTTAAGGATCGGCGTCTACCGGGGAATGAGGTGCGAGTAGATTTCGTCAGTAGTGTGCCGATTCGCGTGGCGTAGGCGGAGTTGGACGTCCTCAAGGCGGCCAGACTCGATTTGGATGATGCGGTAGGCGACGGAGTGTCGGAGCGTGTGGGGCGTGACGTCGTCGGGGTCGCCGGTGCCCCCGCTCGCGAGCTGGGG
>NZ_CP054710.1:0-132808 GCF_003721175.2 Halarchaeum sp. CBA1220 | reverse complement strand
TAACATTCCCGTCGAACGTGTCACGCTCCGCGTCTCCGACTACGTCGACCTCTCCGACCAAGACGCCGCCGATCTCATCGACGACGGCGCGGACGCAGGCATCTATACGCTTGACCGCTCGCAGAGCGGGAGCGCCACCATCGCCGGCGTCTCCCCACAAGGGCCCGAACCCTCAGTCATCACCGACGCCTTCGGCGAACTCCAACGCGACGACGGCACGGACTTCCGTGTCCTCAGCGTCGTCACCGACTCGATCAACGACGCCCTCCACGACGCGGGCTACAACGACTTCACCGGACTCGCCAGCGCCAGCACTGCCGACATCGCCGGCCTCACAGGGACACTCACCGAGAGTCGTGCCGAGAACCTCCTCAAAGAAGCCCAGCAACACGCTCCCGTGGGCCACCGCCTCGCACAGCGGGCCGCCGCCTACTACACCCAGCGGAGCAACCCCGACACTGGCCTCGGAGAAGCCCGCGTCACCGACCTCTCGCTCGTCACCGAATCCGTCGGCGAACCTCGCTATCTCGCCGAAGGCTGGAGTCCGGATGACGAACGCGGCATGTACGTTTCCAATATCGGGCGGAACGCCGGGAATCCCGTCCTGACCGGCCTTCACGTCCTCGACAATCCCGACCATCCGAGTGTGCCGAAGGCTGCAACCCACCCGGACGCGAGCTACGACGCCCTCCCCGTCGACGAACACGGCGAGGTCATTCCGCCGGCAGTTCCCATCGACCCACGGCTCCAGCTCCCCCTCGACGAACTGATCGCGAAGAAACTCGCCCGTGGCCTCGTTCCCATCCGCGTCGTCGGGCCGCGTGGATCGGGGAAGAACTACCTGCTGAAGTACCTCTGCCACCAGACGAATCGTGGCTACCAGTCTATCGACGTCGACCGCGCAACCGAACCCGAGGACCTCTTCGGCCCGCTCGTGCCTGATGGCGACGTCATCGTCCCCCGCAACGGCGCCGTCAAACAGGGGCTTCTGAACGGCGACACCATCGTCATCAACGAGTTTCCCGTTATGCAGGCAGGGGCGGCCATCGCACTCCATCGGCTCCTGAATGAGGGGACGCTCCTCGTGAAATCCCACGGGGAACTCGTCGAACCACACCCCTCGGCCCGCCTCGTCATCACGATGAACCCGCCGACCCGCGAGTATCGCGACTCCGAACCGATGAACTCCGCCACTCGAGGTCGGTTCCGCGCATTCGAGCAGCCCTACATCCAAGACATCGAGGACGAAGCCGAGACGCTTGACCGCCAAGTGAACAGTACGGATGTCGTTGTGGATCGCCCGACGCTCCGGAAGATCGTCCAATTCGCCCACCAGACCCGACAGAACGAGTCCTGGCCAACGCTGTCGACCCGGAATCTGACCATCCTCTGCGAGCACATTGAGGACGGTGCCTCACCGAAGGCAGCGACGAAGAACGAACTCTGGGCGGTCGCCGAACCAAATCAGTATCCCGAAGACGCCCACGAAACGCTCAACGACTTCCTCTGAATCGCGTCGTGAGTGTGGGCTCGTCGGTCGTCCTTCTCAGCTTAGTCTGCGTTGGCTGGAGATCGGTCTGACCCGCCAGTTCGAATGAGCGGGTAGTCGATATGCATCTCGATCCGGTCAAACGGAACGATTGGCTGCATCGCTCCGCCGGGGCCGCCTTCTTTGAGTTTGAGGATGCCGAGCACTTCGAGGTGTTTGAGGTCGGCGTGCACGTCGGAGACATCACGCTCAACGAGCCGAGCGGCCTCGCGCATACTCTCGGGGTGGTGTTCGGCGATTGCCTGCGCGAGCTCCAGCCGGAGTGGTGTGAGACTATCGACGAGGTCGTCGTAGCTGCCGAACTGGAGGACTGCTCGGTCGTCGTCATTGTCGAGGTCACCAGCGTCCGTGTCTTGGACGAACGCGAGTGCGTCCTCGCGAAGCTGTTCTCGGTCGCCGACAGTGATGTGGAGTGTGGTCATGATTCGTAGGGGCGTTCGGGGCCGTTACCGTTCGTTGCGTGCCAGTACTCGTCCGCGGTCGCCCAGAACTCGATGAGTCGATCCTCCATTCCGGGGAAATCGACGTCGTGTGTGTCGCCCGCAGCAGTATGGAGTTCGTGGCCCTTCGTGTCTTCGTGGGAATTGTCGTATCGGACGAGGGTGAGGTCGTCGAGTGTTCCGAGATGAAGGCTGTACTTCCACCCGGAGGGGTACGTTTCGGTATCCGTCGTCGGACGGATGGTCACGCGCTCGACGAGTCCCGCTTCGACATGGGTGTAGTGATATGCGGGGGATTGGGCCATCCGTACCTGTTGGGACGATCCCCAACAGCATAAGTGTTGGGCGAGAAGCCAACAGAGGCTGGCTATAGAAAGTACCGTAGTAGCTCACCGCGCTCGGCCTGTGCACGAGATTTACTCTGCCAGTTTGTACCCCCGCTCGCGGTGGGGGCGTTCAGAACTTCCAATTCACCATGTCACTTGACCATCGACACAACGACCACCACCAGGTCATCAACGACCTCACGCCACTGGCTACGACACGAGCGCGTATCTCCACGCAGCGAGCCGACCGCCTTCGTGAGTTCATCCTCGGTCACCTCCCCGACGATGTGACCGTCGACGTCGTCATCACCGCTGGCGTCCAGACCGCCGCCGTCCTGCCCGCCGATGTCGACGCCGTCGTCTCTTCAGATGCCACCGACATCGAACGCGCCCAGGCAGAACAATTCCTCGCCGGCGTCGACGCCGACTATCTCGTACTGGTTACTGGAACCGGGGCCGACCTCACACGAATCCCGCTTAACGACCAGCTCACCGCCGACCACGCCCACCAGTTCGGCCTCGCCTTCCACGAACTGCTACACATCCTCAAGACGGCGATTACCGCCATCAGTGAACTGCTTGACTCCGAAATCGACGCGCAGTATCACGCCCAGGTCCACGACCTCATCAACATCATCGAGGATGGCGCAATCGAGAGCGAGGCCATTCACGGCGAGAATTTCAGCGACAACGCCGGTATCCACCTCGAACTCATCCGCCGACTCCACTCACAGACGGACGACGACATTCCCGACGGGCAGACGGTTCGCTACTCGTTCTGGGATGCCGTCACCTCCTGTCTGTACGACGAAGCCATCTACCCGACCGGCATTACGAACGTCCTCCTCGACGAGGATGACGACCGGGTTGGATTCAAGACCGAGGCCGACCGCGACGCGTTCCAAGCTATCCACGGGGAACTGTGTACCCTCTCGCGTGACGCGCTCGCGATTCGGAGCGCCGACCGCGACGACACCACCCACACTCACAACAAGACTGCGTCCGTTCGTCGCGCCCGCCGCGTCATCCAGACGTGGACCGACCACATCCAACCGGTCCTTGAGGCGGACACGCAAGCCCTAGAGCGAGCGCAAGGACAGGAGCAGGGAGAGAGTCAGAATCAGGGGCATCACGACGACGAACAGCGTCCACAGCAGGAGCCCAACGGGGACGCCAGAGGTTGCCCCGAGTCAGCGTCTGACCCCGACGAGGGCGGTGACATCTCCAGTAGAAACGAACGCCCGCAGAACGACACAGGGGACGCCTCAGCCACGTCTAGTGGAAACGTTGAGACAGCCCTCCCCGAAGACTTCGATCCGAGCGAGGTATCTCTCTCACGAGAGGTGACCGACGACCCACACCAGAACATCTTCGAGCAACCGCAGGTCACTCCCGATCCCGATCTCGACGATGTCGATCCTGAGTCCTCCGACTCAACCCCCGATGATGAAGCGGGCGACACCAACACCGAGAGGGGCAACGCCGGAGCGTCTCCATCCGAGAGCGGTGAGGAGAGTAGTGGTGAAGATAGGCAGAGCGGTGACGGTGGCCGCCAATCCGGCGATGACCCAACACCGACCAGCCGTGCACAGGCGATTGCCCAAGCCACCGAGAAGGCCCGGGAACGCGAAGAGGCAGGCGCACACCCCCCGGCTGGAAGCGATTCAGGAGCTCAGTCGAGTCGTGGGGGCCATTCTACGAGTAGTTCGTCCGACGACCAACACCCCCACGAGCAGGCTAGTCAGCTCACGCTCGGAACCTTCGACGAGAAACCGGAGACCCACACGGAGGATTCCAGTGAAGCATCGGCGCCATCGAGCGAGAGTGACGGTCACCAAGAGTCCCGAGACGGTGGCTATTCAGGCGTCGACGAGGGGCGCGACAGGTTAGGTAACACGTATTCTGCGGGTTCTACGAGTAATGCGAACGACGAGAGTCACGATGTCCCCGATGGGCCGGCCCACGCACAGAGTTCCTCGCGGTCACGCCAAGAAGAGCAGGCGGCCTACGATGATGCTCTCGCCCGCGACGAACGTGCGGCCCATACGGAAGCCGACCGCGAACGAATCGACGAACGGGCTCTCAAGGACGAACTCGACGGGCTCGCAGCCCACCTGGACCGCCGACAACGCCAGCACTCCCCGGATGATGGGGGCGAGGAGAACAGCAGACGAAGTGGAGGGTCAGGATACTCGCCAGAGAGCCTGAGTGAGCTCGAAATCCGCCCCATCACCGACAACCTCGCCCCGCCCAGAGCGTGGGCCGCCATCGAAGACGGCGCAGACCGAGTTGCAGCCACCCTCGAGATGTACCTCCGGCTCGACCGACGCAAGAGCACGCGCCGCGGTCTTTCCGCAGGAGCCTACGACACACGTGCTGGCCACCGCCTCGCTATCGGCGACTCCCGCGTCTGTAAGAGCCAGACGATGGGCAACGAGAAACAGTACGCGCTCGCGCTCATCCTCGATCGCTCCGGTTCCATGCGGAGTGGTTCACCTCCAAAGATCGAGGTGGCGACACAGGCACTCGCTCGATTCGCGCTCGCCGCCGAGACGCTCGGGATTCGCGTCGCCATCATCGACTTCATCCACGGGAACGCCCGCCTCATCAAGCCGTTCAGCGTCGAGACACGACACGTCCAATCGGGACTCCTCGATACGTCCTGTGGTGGGGGGACGCCGCTCGCCGACGCGATCGAGCTCGCAAACGACCTCCTCGAAGCACAGCGAGACGACCCACTCATCATCAGCGTCGGCGACGACCAGACAGCCGCCGACGCCGTGAAAGACGTCATCCGCCGAGCGTACGCCCCTGTCTGTTCGCTCACCATCGCGACCGACACCGAAGGCACTCTCTCTGGGTCAGCTTCAGAGCTCGCCCAGTACTACGAACGTCAAGAAACCGTCTACACGCCCGAGCGACTCGACGACCGCCTTGACCAATTCGCTAGTCTCCTTACCGGCCTCTAAAGAGATGGCTGGTGACCGGGCTGCGGCAGTCGCAGCGCCCATACTGTCTGTGGAAGGGGCGTTTCTCCCGGGGCGGGGAGCTTATCTCGTGAAGAAGCATACCAAGATGCAATTGATGGCGAACGGTTCACCCGACACCGGACAGCGTCTCTCGAACGAACCGTCGGTGGACGCAAAGGAAGCATCCCCGTCGCTTACATGGGACGATGCCGCGATCTACGTCGACGGGCTCACGAAGACGTTCGGCGGCGGCGAGGACGCCGTGACCGCCGTCAACGACGTCTCCTTCACCGTCGCCCCCGGCGAAGTCGTGGGACTGCTTGGCCCGAACGGCGCGGGCAAGACCACGACGATCAAGTCGATTCTCGGCCTCGTCCTCCCCGATGAGGGCGAGGTGCGCGTCCACGGTATCGACGTGCACGCCGACCCGCGAGCCGCCTACGAGCACGTCGACGCCATGCTAGAGGGCGCGCGAAACGACTACTGGCGGCTGACCGTCAGGGAGAACCTCCGGTACTTCGCCGCGATCCGGGGACAGAACCCCGACGCCGTCACCGACCGCCATGAAGCGTTACTCGACCATCTCGACCTTGCGGACAAAGCGGACACGGCGGTCCGCGATCTCTCGCGCGGGATGAAGCAGAAAGTGTCGCTTGCGAGCGTGCTCGCCGGCGACGTCTCCGTCGCCTTCCTCGATGAACCCACGCTCGGCCTCGACGTCGAGAGCTCGCTAAAGCTCCGAACCGAACTCCGCCGACTCGCCGACGAACGCGGCCTGACGCTCGTGCTCTCAAGTCACGACATGGACGTCATCGAGGACGTCTGCGACCGCGTCGTCATCATGAACGAGGGCCGCGTGATCGTCGACGACACCGTCGAGGACCTGCTCGCGGGCTTCGAGACGAGAGGCTACCGCATCACCGCTCGCGGCGTCGACGACGCGACGCTCGCCGACCTGCGAGAGCGCTTCGAGCTGTCCGACGTCCGGCGCAGCGGTGAGCGGGTGCGCTTCAAGGTCGCTGCGAACACGGAGACATTCTACCGGCTGACCGACGCGATGGAGGCACACGGTCTCGATGTCGCGAGCGTCGAGACGGTTCAGCCGGATCTCGCGGAGGTGTTCGTCGAGATGACGAGCGGAGATCCGGCGGACGATACCGGTGGTGGCGGACGATGACGGCCGCCGAGGAGCGGGCTTCGGACACACGAGAGGGGCGCAGTGAGGCCGACGGGTCGGCGCACGTTCGGACTCCCGAGCGAACCGGCGGCTACTACCACCTCCTAAAGGCTGTTATCTACCGCGACCTCCTCATCTGGGTTCGGTATCCACTGAATGCGGCGCTCGGGCTCTTCATGGGCGTGTTCTTCTTCGCGCTGATGTTCTACGGCGGGACGCTCGTCGCAGGGGAGGCCTTTTCGGATTCCATCGAGGGGTTGATCGTCGGCTACTTCCTGTGGACGCTCTCGCTGGGCGCATATTCGGGGATCATGAACGATATCCAGTCCGAGGCGAGCTGGGGGACCCTGGAGCGACACTTCATGACGCCCTTTGGCTTCGGACCGGTGGTACTCGCGAAGTCCATCGCCATCGTCTTCCGGACGTTCATGACCTCCGCCGTGATCCTCGTCGTCATGCTGCTCGTCACCGGAACAGGCCTCAATCTCAACCTCGTGACGGTGCTCCCGGTCGCGACGCTCACCCTCGCTGGCGCGCTCGGACTGGGTCTCGTGATGGGTGGGCTGAGCGTGCTCTACAAGCGCATCTCGAACATCGCCAACCTCCTGCAGTTCGCGTTCATTGGCCTCATCTCCGCGCCCGTCTTCGACCTTCCGTGGGCGCGGGTGCTCCCGCTAGTGCAGGGGAGCGCGATGCTCCAGCGGGCGATGGTCGATGGTACCCGCCTCTGGGAGTTCGATCCACTCTCCCTCGCTGTTCTCATCGGCACGTCGGTCTTCTACCTCGCGTTCGGGTACGCCGTGTTCAGTCTCACGACGCGGCGCGCGCGCCGACTCGGCGTCCTCGGCGACTACTGAGAATCCAAGAGACTGTTCGCAGACAGCGGTGCCGAAGTCACGAATCTTCGTCGGTGACCGCGTCAGAAGGCGTCTCGAGTGATCCCGTAATCCTGAGGGATTCGTCGACTTTGTATAGATATCCTCGTTCCAGAAGGCGCTCGACTGCGTGTTCCGCGTCACTCCGCTCGAGTTCCAACGTGCCGTCACGTTCCACTCGCTCAACGGCTTCGGCGTACTCCAGTTGTGGCGGGGAGCCTGATGCTGCCTTCTCGAGGACCAGATAGGCCTGCTGGACCCAATTCGGAAGCGGTGGGCGTGGATCAGTTGGATCTGAAAACGGAGCCATGTGGGCTAGGACGGCTGTATAAATAGATAGACGCGGAGCTACTTTGAACGTTACTCTCGATCTTCGATGCAGCTGGGAGTAGTGTCGTCCGTACGCCAGCCCCCTCATGCCTAACAGCACCGGGTGGGAGAGAGGATGTGTCTTCTGTCGAGACCGTGTCTATCAGTCTCTCTCAGAGAGCTCTTGCTCGAATTCGTCGAAGAGCTCGCTGACGTGCGCTTCAATCTCGTCTCGAATCCGTACGACTTCCTCAGCCGATTGATCGTCGGGGTCGTCGAGGTTCCAGTCGCGGTTCTCGCCCGCCCAGCCGGCGGGACAGACGTCGTCGGCGGAACAGCCCATCGTGATGACGATGTCGCTGCGTTGGACTTCCTCGAACGTGACTTCGCGTGGCGTTCGATTCGCGAGGTCGAACCCGACGGAGTTCATCGCCTCGACGACTTCCGGGTGGACATGATCGGCTGGGTCTGTACCGCCGGTGACGAGTTCGATATCGTCTTCGAGGTGTCGCTCGACCAGTTCGCGTTCAGCGAAGGCGTACGCCATCTGTGAACGACCGGCGTTCTGTACACAGACGAGTGCAACGGTGGTTTTCTCGGGCATGGTTAATCGGTGGTGGTGTAGGTGGGTGTGGTCGTGTCGGTGTCGAAGAGGCGTCCTTTCGTGGCGAGGGCGACGCGGACGAGGGCGAGCATGACGGGGACTTCGATGAGGGGGCCGACGACGGTGGCGAGCGCGACGTTGCTTCCGATGCCGAAGACGGCGACGGCGACGGCGATGGCGAGTTCGAAGTTGTTCGACGAGGCGGTGAAGGCGAGACTGACACTTTCGGTGTACTCGAAGCCAGCGAGAGCGCTGATGCCGTACGCGAGCGCCCAGAGGATGACGAAGAAGAGCAGGAGCGGGATCGCGATGAGAACGATCTGTCCGGGGTTGGAGACGATGTAGTCGCCCTTCAGAGCGAACATCACGACGACGGTGAAGAGCAACCCGAGAAGGCCGAACGGGCCGATCCGCGGGATGAACCGCTCGTAGTAGGTCTCGCGACCGACCGTGCGGAACGCGACTTTTTGGGTGAGGTAGCCGAGGAGGAGGGGAAGGCCGAGGAAGACGCCGACCATCTGGGCGATCAACAGCATCGAGACCTGGATGCCGCCGCCGCGGAGGACGGTGAGGAAGAGGAACGCGTAGGGGACGAAGAGGACGATCTGGAGGATGGAGTTGACGCCGACGCAGACGGCGCACATCTCCTGGTTACCGGCGGCGAGTTTGTTCCAGACGAGCACCATCGCGATGCAGGGCGCGATGCCGACGATGATGAGTCCGGTGATGAACTCAGGGTGGCCGCCGAGGAAGAACACGGCGAGACCGTACATGAGGAAGGGCGCGACGAGCCAGTTGAAGACGAGCGTCAGCCCGATCTCCTTTCGGGCGGTGCGAGTCACGCTGGGGATGCGGCCATAGTCGATCTCGGCCATGATCGGGAAGATCATCACGAAGAGGCCGAGCGCGATGGGGAGGCTCGTCCCGTGGAACGAGATCGCATTCAGGACGTCCGCGACGCCGGGGACGAATCGGCCGAGCGCGACGCCGACGACCATGGCAAGGCCGATCCAAAGCGTGAGATACCTGTCTAAGAGGGAGAGATCGTTACTCACGCGTCAGTACTCCGGTCATCGGCGGTGGCGAGGAGGTTATCGGCGAGTGAGGTCGTCGTGTAGTACCGCCAGTTCCCGTCCTTGCGCCGAGTGATGAGGCCCGCCTCAACGAGGTCGGCAAGGGCGTGGCTGACGGCGCTCTCGCTGACGTCGACGAGGGGTTCAAGTTCGCAGACGCAGAGTTCCTCTCCAGCGACTGACAGCGCTCGCGCGAGGCGATAACGCGTCTCGTTCCCGAGGACGGCGAAGACGGGACGGGCATTGTCTTCGGCGAACGCTGTGTCGGCGAGGTCGTTCAGTTCGTCGAGACGCTGCTCGACGTCAGAATCGCAGCACTCTCCCAGTTGTTCCGAGAGGAGGCGCCGGATTCGATCAGAGGTTGTTGCCATCAATTTCAGTTGAATTCCTGTTCATATAGTCACTTCGGGTTGAATACGAATTCAGATAGTGCACGATTCACGCTGGTCTACCCTAGTGTAGGTTCGAACACCTACCCAACGGCTGCTTCAGAGTACGATACCCCCCTGGTGGTTTCGACAAAGGCACTCTCAGCTTTATCGGCCTCCTGAAACCTAGCCGAATCGCCAATTTTTGGCCCCTGCGGGGTGTGGGGCGCGTGAGTGTCCCACTGATACTGATGGCAACCAGAGACATCTATGAGAGCGGGTTCGACGAGGACGATGGACCGATTAGTGGACGCTGCCCAGAGTGCGAGGGGCGGGTACTCGCGGACGGCGGTGAACTCTCCTGTACCGAGTGTGGTCTCGTTCTGGAGGAGGAACGCTTCGACCACAGCGCTGAACCGTGGTACGACCCCGACGAGGAGACGAATTCGCGACGAACGGGCGCGCCTCTCACGCAGGCCCGCCACGACCGCGGTCTCTCGACCGAGATCGGCTACGGTGGCGACGCGCACGGCAACGCGCTCTCCGCCCGGAAACGCCGACAGCTCAGTCGACTCCGTCGCGAACACACGCGGGCCCGATGGCGTTCGAGAGCCGAACAGAACCTCGCGCACGCCTGCGGCGAGATCGCGCGTCTCGGGAGCGCGCTCGAACTCAGTCGAGACGTCGTCGAGGAAGCCAGCGTCCTCTATCGACGAGCGCACCGAGAGAACCTCATCCGTGGACGGTCTATCGAGACGATGAGTGCGGGAGCCGTCTACGCGGCAGTCCGGTGTCGTGGCGATACACGCACGCTCCGCGAGGTGAGTGCGGTCGCAAAGTGCCCACACTCCGACGTCGCGCACGGCTACAGCGTCCTCAACACAGAACTCGGCCTCGATTCACAGGTCGTCCAAGTGAGCGACCATCTCGCCCGGGTGGCCTCCCACCTCAATGCGAACCGTCGTGTCCGCGAGCGCGCCGGGGAGTACCTCAACGCCGCCGAGGACTCCGGTATCACGAACGGTCGACATCCCGGAGGTGTCGCGGCCGCCTGCCTCTACCTCGCGAGTCAAGACGAAGACGCAGGCTACACACAGACAGACGTCGCTGACGCCGCAACCGTCGCGACAGCCACCGTTCGAGCACGCATCACCGAACTCCAAGAGAAGTGATGTAGGTGTCGACCACAGAATTCGGTTAGCTTCGCCGTGAGAGACGGACAGGTCAGCGACTGGCCGCGACGGTAGTCTCGTGGTGTGCAGGAACGCGGGCATCAAATCCATCTGTTCGTGGGGCGTCCGATCGGGCATGAGTGTCCCGGAGAGCGATGGCGAGTCGGTTCGCGTGTGGCTGGTCGAGCGAACGTACTCAGACGACGAACAGAACCTGATCATCCTGACGTACGCGACCCCGGACGGCAAGCGCTACTTCCGGAAGGAGCGTGCCCTCACGAGTTTCAGTGACGTCCGGGATACAACCGCCGCTGTGGACGCTACACCCGCCAATCTGGGACACGTCGACGACCCAGACACCCGCAAACAGTACGCCGCCGAAGCCCAGCGCATGCGCGACGTCCACGACCCCGACGACATCATCTAGTCGTCAGAGCAACCCCGACGAGAGACGTCTCTGGGGTTGGACCACACCCAATCGTCGTTCGACAGCCTCTCGTGCCAAACAGCTATCTGAAGGTACTCAGCAGGGAGATTTTGTCCCGCTGTCAGAGATATTCATTGGTCCCGTTCTGCCTCTTCATGAGGGCGAACCACCGCGAGTAGTCGCTGCTCGCCCTCGAACGTCAGTACGGATCCCGCTACCTCTGCTGGAATCGCCTCCCCGGAGGCCGTGTGGCATTCAGTATCGTACCGACCGGGATTCCCCTGGAGAACCTCTCGGGCAAACGCAAGCAGTTCAGCGTAATCATCGGGATGGATTTCTTCGATTGCCATCCCCCGGAGTTCCTCTCGGAAATAGCCGAGCATCTCCGCTGCAGACGGGTTCGCCTCAACGATGGTCTTCGACGCTGGGTCGAGGATAAACATTGAGTCCAGCGCGCTCTCGAAGACAGCCTCGAAGCGTTCTTTTTCTGCTTCCAGCTGCTCCCGTTGCGCTTTCTGCTCCGAGATATCCCGAATTATCCCCGTGAACAGATGCCTGGAGTCAGTTTCTCGTTCACCGAACGATACACCCACGGGGATCTCTTCACCGTCCCGTGTCTCCGCGACGAGTTCGATCCATCCCCAATCGAGTTGTTTCTCGCCCGTCCGCAGGTACCGTTGAATCCCCTCTTTGTGTGCGTCGACGAGACGGTCGGGAATGATCGCGGTGAGCGACTCCCCAACCAACGTCTCTGAATCGTACCCAAGTAGGTCAGCGACCGCGCCGTTCGCGTACTCAATCGTGCTGTCGCCATTGATCGTGAGGATGGCGAACGTGGTGTTTTCGGTGAGTGCGTCGAAGCGAGCTTTCGTCTCTTCTAACTCCCGTTCAGTCTGGCGCTGGATAATCGCTTGTTCTACTCGGTTGGCGACTCGGTCATATTGCTCCATCCCCCCTTTCTGAATGTAGCCCGAGACACCAGCCTCAACGGCCTCGCTCGCGATCTGTTCAGACCCCTGGCCCGTGAATAAGATAAACGGCAGATGTGGGTTCACTTCACGCATTTCCTCAAGTAACTCAAGCCCATCCATCTGCGGCATCTGGTAGTCGCTGACGACGCAGTCAATCTCCTCGTGCTTCTCTTTCAGGCACTCCACCCCCGCCCGGGCACTCGACTTCCAGATCGTGTCTAACTCCCGTTGTTCGAGCATAAGCGCAGTTGTCTCGGCGACATCGCCATCGTCGTCAACGACGAGCACGAGACTATCCTCCTCAGTAGATTCAAGATCCGCATCAACGTCGCTGGGGAGGTCACGTTCGGACATTAGGATCACCTACTAGCAGCGCCCTCGAACTGGAGCTCACGACCGTGAGTATCATCTCATGGAGTGATGTAGTTATCCCTACATCAACGTGTTCGCCGGTGAACGACCTGTATTTAAAGCACGCTTCGAATTCGCTTCTCGTTTGTCGCCCCCGCGACGGTAGCGGGCATCTGGCTCGCGCCCGCACCACACGATGTCCTCTCGAACACTCCACACAGCCGACGGCAACGTACCCACGCTCTCGCTCCCTCCAGGAGCACTCGCACTTACCGACCGCGACTACGAGTACGACGTCGAACACGACCCGGCCAACGTCGAACCCATCGAGCACCAGATTCGCCTCGACTTCATGCGCGGTGGGCCGATCCGCCGTGACCAACTGCTCGGCAACTACAACCCGTGGAAGTACGATCCGGCGGATCCCGCGACTCACCCCTGGCAGGGAGTCAAGCAGAAGCCGCTCGGCCTCGCCTACGCCGAGACCTCTTGTACCGCACGAATCCACGAAGAAAGACGATTCTACAACCACGTCAACGATGAAACCGTCCTCGTTGATGCACCGGCGTTCCTCGCTGCCCGACTCCGAATCGCTCGCGAAGACCCACACCCCGAACGAGCTCTCAAGGAAGAACGCCAGCGCCGCGAGAAGTGGTATCGTGAACTCATTCCTGGCCCCAACCTCAGCCAGATTCTCAAGAACTCGTCGTACGGCTCGTTGATCGAGAAGTGCATCGGGCCTGCGCCCGACGCCGACCGCCTGCTCGAACACAACGCCTTCGTCGGAATGGTCCTCGTCGACGAGGATACTGACCCCGAAACCTTCGCCCGTGACCGCGATCTCGACGCCGCTGGCGTCCTTCGAGAATCCGCGCTCTCGCACACCCAGACCGACGACCCAGTTTACCTCGTCGACTACGGCATCGAACTCCCCGCCCCACTCCTAGTCGGCGAATACGGCAGCGGAAGCCAGTACCCGCTCATTCCGTGGGGGGATGCGCTGACCTGCGCCTGCCCCTACAAGCAGATGGCGCCGTGGCGGGTGATGTGCAAACACGAACTCCTCGCGAGCATCGTCTGCAGCGGCCAGGACTCGATCTTCCTGCCCGTCTCCCGTGGCATTGACGTCCCACACCGAGCCCGGCGATTCGTCAGCCCCGAAATCGCCGTCTCCCACCAATCACGAGCAAGGGACTACCCCATATGACCGTTTCTTGCAATCGCCAGGCCGCCGGCATTTCAACACCGACGGCGTCTTGACGGTACTATCACTCGCTGCCCAATTTCCCCGCGTACTTCGAGGTGACTGTGCCCTTGCTGTTTCGGTAGACGCAGTAGCGGTAGGGGCCGTGTGGACACTGCTTGCAGCCGGGTCCGCAATCGAGCTTCCGTATCTCGACCGTCCCGTACTTCCGTAATTCTTCGTCCGAGAGCGCGATCCGCTCCGCCTTCGACATAGTCTCGATTTCCTTCCGTCGACGCTGGCGCTCCTGAGTGGACTGCTCTTTCTGTGGCAGGGTTTCGACCGTCTCACTTCCCCCCGCTTCCCCGTCAGTACTGTCCGCCTCGGCTGAGACGGGCCGCGACTTGTAGGCGATCAACTCCTCGGCGTACTCAACTACGTGCTCAAGCTTCGGAATGCTCTGGGACTGGAGCGGATCTACCACCCAGTTCGCCAGCTCGGCCGGGGGCTCGGGGGACTCCTCCTCGTCGTCGTTGGGCGCGTCCGTGGGCATTTTCCTACGCAACAGTTCACCAGCGTTCAGTATAGTTGTTGCGTAGGAAAGATTCTCGCTCTCGTTTGTTGCCCTCGAATCGATGGAGGGACCTGCTCCATGAATACAGAAACTACCGGCGAACCCACAACTGCCAACCGAACAACGAGCGATCACCAGACGACGCCGACAGCCCCGATCCCGAACGAAGACTCCGTCGACGCAAGCATCGCCGCCCGGCGTGTGCAACTTCTCACTGCTATCGTGATGGAACGCCTCAACGATACAGACCGCCACACAGACGATCCAGAGACGCTCATGAAGGGCGCCGTCGAACACCTCTATCAGGTTCATCCGCACATCCGGCTCGATGACGCCCTCGAACTCGTCAACATCGTCAAGGTCCCGCCCAGGGATGTTTCGACAAGACAGGCCATCGAGTGCGTCGTCAACGAGGCCTGCACGCACCTCGCGGCATGGGGGCGGTTCACGTCGCCGAAAACAGCAACGCCAGTCAGCCGGGAGCGGACGCGAGTGGGGTCGTGATGAGCCACGACGCCGCTCTTCTCGAACAGCTCCCACCTGAGAAACTCCTCGACACATCGAACTACCGCGTCATCAGACCTGCAATCGAGATGATGGAGGCGGTCGAAACCGTTGAACAGTACCTCACGCACGAGCGAGCAAACCGGAACCGGGCCGAGATCATCCGCCGTCTCACTGATCGACTTGATGCAATCCAGAAGGAGGTCGGGGAGCAGTCGCCGGTGACCGAATCGAAATCGGAGCGAGTCCTCCTGCCAAGGAATTCTCGATCGTCGGAAACGGAGACAGTGACCAATCGAGGACCTAAGGCAGTCGCAGTCTGGATGCCCACCAAAGATCTCCTGAGCCTCGTTCACAACGCCGGCAAACGCAGCCCAGCCGATTCGTCCACACCACCCACCTGGGACGAGCTGTGAGGATTAGACTCCGGTACGTTCCGGGGCGTCTGCTCGCGTAGTGGCCGCGCTCCTCCAGAAGCACGGTCCACGAACACCCTCCTACAGGTTGTAGAGGGGGTCACTCGTGGGGAGCGACCGTCACTCTACCACGGCAGACGTCCCTGTCCGGGTATCAGAGCCGAATCCAATCCTGCCTATGGACGCTCATCATATATTCGTTTGTCAGACAACGTCGACCTGAACACAGAACTGGGCAACAAGGTCAAGCTATCTACCCGGCGAAATGTATAGAGGAAGTTGGTTGGAAGTTAGTTCAGAGTTTTGGAAGGAGAAGTCGAATACTGAGCCAAGAGGTGGGGAGAGCAGTCCAGCAACAAGTAACCAGTTAACTAATAACCCGACATGTCTAATACCCAGTATGCATGACTTGACCGGCTTTCAGCGTGACCTGCTCTACGTCATCGCGGGTCTCGAGGACCCACATGGCCTTGCGATCAAGGAAGAACTCGAGGAGTACTACGAGACGGAGGTTCATCACGGCCGGCTGTACCCGAATCTGGATACGCTCGTTGAGAAGGGTCTCGTCGAGAAGGGCAAAATCGACGAGCGCACGAATTCCTACACACTCGCGCGACGCGGCCGACGTGAACTCGACGCACGCCGCGAATGGGAGGATCAGTACGTCGACTTAGAGGGCTAACTATACGGGACTAGACGAGCGGTAGGGGTGGGAGTTCACTGGCGAGAAGAGTCTGACTGTGATCGTGGCTCAATTTCGCTGAGCGCCTCGGTCGCCACATCCCCGAGTTCCCCCGCCTCAATATGGGAGTACCGCTCTCGAACCATCTCCTCAGAGTTGTCTAAGTACCGAGCCGCAACCGTATACCCGAACGCTCGAACGAGGACCTCACCCATCCCGCGACGGCCGCCGTGGGGCGCGAGATAGTCGTGTTTCGGATGGTCGATATCGATCTCTGCGGCCTCTGAAAGTCGCTGGAGGATCGACCGTGCGCCGTCGGTCGTAATTGACGGCGGCTGCAGATCCTCATCGAGCGCTAGCAGTAGGTCGCGGGCGTACTCCTCACGACGGTCAGTGATCTCTTCCGGGCGGTCCCCTCGTTCGGCTAGCTCATCTTGGACGAGCCCCGCAAGCGTTCGTTGGTCGAACGTCGGGAACACCGGCCAGCGCTCCGTCGGCGGGTTCATCAGCTTCTGGTAACTCCGCAGCGGCGAGATTACCGGGTCGGGGAGACTCGCAGCGTCCCACTGCTGTTTCTTCCGGTAAACATCCATACTCCCGTCCTCAAGGGAGAGGTCCTCCCAGCGGACACCGCGCCGGCGCGGGTCGTTCGGGTCTCGAAGGAGCTCTCCAACCCGGACAGCCGTGTACGCGAGGACGAACACGAGGGCGCGGTCACGAGCCGCCTTCAGCGCCGCGTAGCGAGCGCGCTGCGTGTCGAGGAGGTCAGTATCCTCCGGAAGCGTCGTGTACGCCTCGACGGCGTTGTGGGCCCGTTCATCAACGTGCCGAGTGAGGACATGGCGCTGTTCGGACGTCCAGGCCTGCTGATCGCCAGGCTTGCGGCCGTCGTCCTCCGGTAGCGGCGCCATCGCACTCGCCCGCTGCGCGTAGTGCGCTTCGAGATATCCCTCGTTGACGCACCAGCCACACCATGCAGAGATATAGCGATAATAGGTTTGTACCGTGTTCTGCTTGAGTCCGCGATCACCGTCGAGATGCCGGGCATATTCTCGGAACACGCGTTCGTCGAGATCGTCGAAGGTCGGCTCTCGGTTGACGTCGTCGGGGACGATCCCGGTCCAGTCATCGTCGTCGCGGTCGCCGGCGGCCCACTCAGCGAACCGCTCAAGCTCGCGTGCAGCGTTTCGTCGATAGTTCCCGCCGTCGCCACCGCGACCTTTCCCCTTGTCCTGGAGGTAGCGCTCGAAGGAACTCGCAAGTTGTTGATCAGCGCGTTCTCGGGGGATCATGAGTCCTTCTGCGTGTGCTGGTTCGGGTGAACGTCCTCGAGAAGTTCTTCGATAATCTCCCAAAGAACCAGAGAGGGAGTCTCGTGTTCAAAGGTAACACCCCAGCGGTCCTCCCCGTCAGCGGCTGAGTACTGGAAGTGAGTTCGCCCGAGATCGGGGTGGTCCTCATCTTGGTGCCAGCCAGCGTGAAAGTCCGTGTTCGGGTCGGTGTAATTGATTCGGAACCAATCATGTGGATCCTGCCGGTACCACTTGACAGTCAGTTCCGGGGACTCAGGTCCCGTTGGAGGGTCAAGACGGGCAGGGTCGAAACGTGCCACAAGTTCCTTCGCCTCGATATCGTCAGGAACAAACTCGACCGTCGTGATCTGTGGCACACGGTCGAGAGCGTCTCGCTTCAGCTGAGCGTAGAGGTTTGCGTTCGGGTCACCCCCGGGATGCGGGACCGACATCCGCTAGCTGCTGGCCTCAGCAGGCTCTGTTGTCGGCGTGAGGAAGTCCCACTCACGGATGGCGAAACCGACGATCTTGATGCGCCGTTGGAGATGTTCCCACTCGCGTGCGATCTCACGCCGGCGGTCCTCATCGTCAACATCGAGCGACTCCTCAGCGAGCGTCCCACGAAGCTGATTCGGCGACTCGACGCCGAACTCGCCCTCCCAATCACGGATCTGTGACTTCATATCAGCGAGCCGGTCCGTGAGTTCCTCGACAGTATGTCCGCTGTCTCGGAGGCGCATCGCCTCCTGCATCGCCTGCCGACGGTAATCGGGATAGTACGTGGTATGAGTGCCGCTCTCGTCACGGTGAAGGATTCCGTCGTCGACGAGCCGCTCGAGGACACGCTTGGTGGGCTCGTGTGACCAGCTCGCTTGGGAGGCAACCCAGTTCGCCGTTCGTGGCTCCGCTAGCTGCCGGGCAACCATCCGAACACGATCTTCACCTGTGGTCTGACGCTCCATCAGACTCTGAGAGTTCGATGCGTCATCGGTCATGGGATACAGTTCACGCCCTATACTCATATAGGTTGAGGTAGTTCGTTTTATATCGAACTCTGGTTTCGAGTTGTTCTGCCAACTAGGTTCAGAACGAGATAGGAGCCCGACTATAGTGGGCCTACCCGAGGGAAAGCGGCGTCCTGAATCGATTGCAGTTTTCGTGCTTACCTAACGGCGGCGGGGAACTTCAAAGTGTTCGTGATTACCAGAATAATCAGGACCACTCATCAGTTCCACTCAATCTACTGTATTCGGGGTTTTAGAGTCTTCTAACACCGAATTTCTACATTACCCCACCCCATATACTGTATATCGATATACAAAATGACTAGATCGTGGAAGTTGAGACTACACCGGGTTTAGCCGGCCTGTAATGCGCGGTCTCGGACGAATCGATGAGTGGAAACTGCTTCAGGTTACTCTCCAAACGGCCACTCTTGTTAGTATGCCTACTATATGATGGATTATCGGTCCCTTTCGGTAGCGTTGCCACTCAGACGGCGCTCTATCACGGGGAGAGTACCTTACTACCCGATTCCTGTCTCCTTCTTCAACAGCGTGAGCGTATTATCGGCAGTCACCATCGGTGATCGTTCGTATTCCCCGGTCAACTCGACTTGGACGAGTAGATCGACCGCTCGCCAAATCGAGTACAAGAGACACGCGAACGCGAAGTAGAAGAACCGCAGCCCGAAATCGGTCGAGGTTGTCGCGGCCATGAATCGCTTGATCGACCGATAGCCACTCTCAATCTCCCAGCGATATCCATATTCACTAAGGAAGCCCCCACCCCGGTTGGACATGAACACCGAGTACTGCCGGTGATCATCGTGTTCAGAGTTCTCCTTCCGACGGTAGATTAGCGTCGTCTCATGCCACTCGTTCTTCCCGAGATGGAGCTTCCGGTCGGTCTCGTACCGGTCTTGATCACGCTGGAGCAACCGCTTGGCCTGAGCTTTCTCACTCGTTTGCATCCGTTTCGGCACGACGTAGGAGAGCCCCCGCTGGCTGATCATCTCTAGAATGTGCTGACTATCAAACTCCCGGTCCATCAGCACGTTATCGACGTGGACGAGCTCTTCCGCCGAATCCAGCAAGTCCTCGACGATCTCCTTGCGTGATTCACCTTTCCGTACCGGACGGGCATCAAGGACAAGAGGGACTGCGTTGCCGACCAACTGGACTGTCGCCCACTGGTAGGCGTATTCGTCGTTCTTCTCCTTCGTCCCGATAATCTCGTCCTCGTGGCCCGTCCTATCGCCGGTAAAGGGATCGTCCTCAGTGATGTCGATCGCGACAATACCCGCTCGGAAGAACTCCTCTGTCTCCGCGAGCTCGTTGATGAGCTGTCGGAGTGCCTGTCGGTACATCTCGCGGATCTGCTCGATGGAGAGATCGCGAATCTGGTCGCGATGGCCGTGTCCGAGTGGTGTTCGATCACGCGTCGACTCGTGAATGAAGCTGCGAGCGCCCTCGTTGGCGGCCAAATTCTCACGGAGTCCCAAGTAGGTCTGTAAGCCCCAGTAAGCGTTCTCGGGAATCTCACAGCCCTCACCACGGTTGAGCGAGAACGCGGGGAATACAACGCGACTGACGTGCTTGGTAATCATCCCGGCCTTGTCGAGGAGGGCCTGGTCGGCAGGGTCCGATTCAGTAGCGTCGTCGCCTCGATCCGGGAGGTTTCGTTCTGGTTTGCGTGGTACAGCGACACCCGCGTTCTGCGCTTTGATCAAGATTAGTCGAGCCGCTTCCTGGATCGTCTCGCGGAGATCGCGCGTGAAACGCTCGTTCCATGTGCGCCACAGTGTCGATTGATCCGGAACCGTCCCCAACTCGAGGCGTTCACAAAGTTCGGGGTAGGTATCGAGGTACTCGACGAGAGGTGTTTCGTGCGTCCAGCCGTGGAGTTCTTTCAGCACGAACACGCGAAAGAGGGTATCCATCTCGTAGCATGTCGAACTCTCGTAGCAGTCGTGGGCTTCGAAGCGAAAGTAGGCCAGAGGAAGCTCGCAGACAAACTGTTCGAGTGAGTCATGATCAGGGTGCGTAAACCAGACACGTGAGACGACTCGAACGTCTGATTCTAACCCACCAAGTGAGGAGCGATCGTACAGCGGTGTCGAGTCATATTCGGGCCATTCGACGCGCTGCTGGTGTGCGATTCGTCGAAAGACGCTGCGTCGAGACTCGCGAGTCGCAGCCACTGCAGAAGAATAGCCCGGAGACGCTCAAGAGTCCGTCCAACCGACCAGTAGAGGAAGAGTTCTGTGCTCTGTTGGATCCCTCAATCGCGAACAGGACTGGTGCAGCTAATCGTTAGATATAGCTGATTTAATGACTTTCAACACGTGCCAGCGCCGCCTCCCCTTGACCTTATCCTGAACAACAGAGACAGAGATGCTGTTAAGATTGCTCAATGCGCCTCAGATCCAGTTCCTGTCGCGAAGGATACAATAAGACCGATGATGAGAACGCCAACAACGCCTAGAAGTCCCCGGATAACCAGTTTCACACTACCTGATTTTGCTGGGTCGGGGTACATGAGGAAGAGAACTGTGATTACGAATAGCAGTACAGTCATGAGACCGACACTGGCGTCTCCGAGAATTTTATTCATAGCCGTATTTTTGGAGATGAGTTATTATATCATTCGGATTCGAACGCTCAGTTGTGCGACCGGTCGGCTCTTATATCGGTCGTCCAAAGGGGGTGTATGGCTGAGAGTGGGCTTGCAGCAGGCTACCAACGATCGAGTCCATGGCCCGTCTTCCTTGCGCTTGGACTTGTCCTTTCCGAGGTTGGCGTCTTCCTTGCGGGTGTACTCCTCCCGGTCGCAGTCGGTGGACTCCTACTTCTTGAGGTGTGTATTATCGGAATCTTCAGAGAATCCGGGTATGCACGTACGCTCTCGCGCCCAGCCCTTGGAATTGGGAGTCTCTTCACAACGGCCGGACTCGTATTACTCGCGGCAACAACATATTGGGTACGCGGCGTTACAGTGCTCGCTGCTGGTGTCCTGGCAGTTATCGGTGCAATTGTGTGCTGGCTCTACGAGACACGTCGACTATGAGTGAGCGCGCCCCAACCCGATCCGGTTCTCATATCGTAATCGCGATGCTCATCGTCGCCATTCTTACAGCCGCTGGATTCGGATACGCGGTCGGTGCCTCCGTCCTTCAGAGCGCTGTTGAGAAAGGGATAGAGGCGACGCTTGGTCCGATATCGTTCGCACTCTCCCCATTCAACCTCTTCCTCTACGGGATGATTTCGGTCAGCATTGGGATGGCCGTCATACTGGGTATTGTGCTCTTCCTCTCGAAGTATGATACTGCGTCTCTGAGAGACTAGCCGAGAAGCACTGCGGGTGCTGAAGAGAGCGAGAAATACGCGACGCCGAATTGGACCGCGTTATACGTCGCATGAACAAGTGCTGGGACGGCGAGGTTCTCTGTATATTCGTAGAGGACACCGAGGACGAGTGCGATGAGGAACACACCACCGAGGTAGACGAGCTTTCCGTCGCCGGAGAGCGAAGAGACATGCAGAACTGCGAAGGTTGCACTCGCGATCGGGATCGCAACAGTCGGTGTGAACTCGCTACGGAGCCGTCCTTGGATGGCGCCACGGAAGAGCAATTCCTCGCCAGGCCCAACAAGGAGGTAGGAGAGCGGGATCATGAGGAGGAGGACGGCGGGGTTTTTGGCTGCCGTAGTCACGACTTGGTTTGTCGCCGAATCAAGCCCGAGGAAACTCGCCGTCATGGAGAGACCGACCCAAAGCGCGAGTGTCGCGACACTTCCAGCGACGATAATCGCGAGATCACGCCGCGATGGAACCGCTACCGGGAGTGGTGGAGATGTATTGCCAAGTCGGCTGTAGAGGAGCGCGACCCCCCCAAACGCAATACCTTGGAGAAGTGTGGCGCTAAGTACGAGTTGAATAGCGGGACGGTCAAAGACCGGAATACCAACAACAGTGAGGAGTCCGGCTCCCGTCGCGACGAGGAGTGTACCGACACCGAACCCAACAATAGCGAGTGCGATGGTGAGAGTCACCGATCGGACACGGTCCGAGATCGCATTCATACACAAAGATGTGCGTGGGCCGTAGAAATGCTGGTCGGTCTTGACCATCACTCTATTATATACGAATCAGTTCACCCATCTGGAATAATAATATAGGGAGTTAAATTGGCAATACAGCCCATATAGACCGTTTCAGTTAACAGGTGGATTAATAACTGTATGATGGTTATCTCCGAGTATGAGCGATCCACCAGCATCAGCACACGACCATAATCACGACGATGACGACCATGATCACGACCACGATCATGGCCACGAGCATGATGAGCCAGTGGCAGACCTGGTGAACGGAGAGGTAGTACAGTTGTCCGTTCCGGAGATGGACTGCCCGTCCTGTGCCGGGAAAGTCCGGAAGAGCGTGCAGCAACTCGACGCCGTTGAGACGGTCGACCCGCAGGTCACGACTGGTACCCTCACCGTCAGCTACGAGAAGGAGGGAACCACGCCAGAGGCCATCGCCGAGCGCGTCGAGAAGGCCGGCTATACCGTCGAATCTGGCGTCGGTGAGACGACCGAGACGTTCACCGTTCCGGAGATGGACTGCCCGTCCTGCGCGGGGAAGGTCGAGAACGCCCTCGAGGACGTCACTGGCGTCAGCACCTATCAAACCCAACCCACGACTGGGAAAGTCGTCGTCACGTACGACCAGGCGCACGTGTCGGCTGACGACGTGACACGGGCGATCGAGAGCGCTGGCTACGACGTCACTGAGACGACGGTCTCCAGGGGGGAAGGGAGTAGTGGACTGGCAGAGACTGACGGGGTCTGGCAGAGTGATCGCGCGACGAAGACATGGATTAGCGGTGGGTTTGTCGCGCTCGGCCTGCTCTTCGAATTCGTCCTGAGCGGCCAGAACTCTACGCTGATTACGGGGCCATTTACGCTCGCGCTCGCGGACGTCCTCTTCCTGATCGCAGTTTCGGTTGGTGGTCAGGAGATCATCGAGGGAGGGTATTACTCGCTGCGCAACCGGAATCTGGACATCGACCTGCTGATGTCCATCGCGATTACGGGGGCACTCGTCGTCAGTGTCGGCTTCGGCGAGGGGCTCTATATGGAGGCCGCGATGCTCGCCTTCCTCTTCAGCGTCGCCGAGCTTCTGGAGCGCTACTCGATGGACAAGGCCCGCAACTCCCTGCAGGAGCTGATGGACCTCTCCCCGGACGAAGCCACCGTCAAACGGGACGGCGAGGAGATGACGGTGCCCGTCGAGGACGTCCGCGTCGGCGACGTCGTCGTGGTCAAGCCCGGTGAGAAGATTCCGATGGACGGCGAGGTCAGCGTCGGCGAGAGCGCGGTCAATCAGGCGCCCATCACCGGCGAGTCCGTCCCCGTGGACAAGACGGATGGCGACGAGGTGTACGCCGGCACCATCAACGAGGAGGGCTACCTCGAAGTCCGAGTCACTTCCGAGGCTGGGGACAACACGCTCTCGCGCATCATCGAGATGGTCGAGGACGCACAGGCGAACAAGACCGAACGCGAGCAGTTCGTCGAGCGCTTCGCCGGCTACTACACCCCGGTCGTCGTCGCGTTCGCCGTCCTCGTCACGCTCGGCACGCCGTTCGTCCTCGGGGCGACCTGGGAGCAGTCCGTCGTCTACGGCCTCACCCTGCTCGTCCTCGCGTGCCCGTGCGCGTTCGTCATCTCGACGCCCGTCTCGGTGGTGTCGGGCATCACGAGCGCCGCGAAGAACGGCGTCCTCATCAAGGGCGGACAACACCTCGAGGCGATGGGCGACGTCGAGGCCGTCGCGCTCGACAAGACCGGCACGCTCACCAAGGGCGAACTCGCCGTGACGGACGTCATTCCGCTCAACGAGAACACCGAGGACGACGTCCTGCGGTGTGCGCGCGGCCTCGAGTCGCGCTCCGAACACCCCATCGGCGCAGCCATCGTCGACCACGCCGCGGAGAACGACGTCGGGAAGCGCTCGGTTTCCGAGTTCGAGAGTGTCACCGGGAAGGGCGTGCGCGCTGACCTCGACGGCGAGACGCACTACGCGGGCAAGCCGGGGTTCTTCGAGGAACTCGGCTTCGACCTCTCGCACGTCCACGCCGTCACCGACGGCGGGGTCGTCACGCAGACCAGCCAGCGCCTCTGCGAGCGGAACAACTGCCTCGACCTCCTCCAGGACACCATCCCCGACCTCCAATCCGAGGGGAAGACGGTGATTCTCGTCGGGACGGAGGACGAACTCGAAGGCGTCATCGCCGTCGCGGACGAAGTCCGCCCCGAAGCGCGTCGCGCCGTCGAGCGCCTGCACGACCTCGGCGTCGCGCACGTCGTGATGCTCACCGGCGACAACGAGCGTACTGCACGCGCCATCGCCGAGGAGGTCGGCGTTGATGAGTTCCGCGCGGAACTCCTCCCCGACGAGAAGGTCGAAGCCATCCAGGACCTCGACGGCGAGTACGACGGCGTCGCGATGGTTGGCGACGGCGTGAACGACGCGCCGGCGCTCGCAACGGCGACTGTCGGTGTCGCAATGGGTGCGGCCGGTACGGACACCGCCCTCGAGACGGCGGACATCGCGCTGATGAGCGACGACCTCGCACGCCTCCCCTATCTCTACGAACTGTCGCACGACGCGAACGGCGTCATCCGGCAGAATGTCTGGACGAGTCTCGGCGCGAAAGCCGCCCTCGCGCTCGCCGTGCCTTTTGGCCTCGTCCCCATCTGGGCGGCCGTCCTCGTCGGCGATGCCGGGATGACGCTCGGCGTCACCGGCAACGCGATGCGCCTCTCCCGAATCACCCCCGAGGACGACTAGAGCGCTCACCCAGTCGCACTACACTCTCACTGATGCGCTTCCACTCGTTCCCAAACTAATGGAGAGCCACAACCACGACACGACGACAGATTCAGACCACGACCACGGCGACGGCAACCATACCGAGCCGCGAAGTATACGTAAACTCGGCGTCGTCGCCGCGATTAACACGGCTGGCTTCGTCATCGAACTCGCCGGTGGTCTCCTGTTCGGATCGCTTGCACTCCTAAGCGACGCCGTCCACATGCTCTTCGATGCGCTGTCGTATCTGATGGCGTTTGCAGCCACCTATGTCGCCGACCGGTACGAGGAGCGCGATTTGTGGACGTACGGACTCCACCGACTCGAACCGTTCGCCGCCCTCCTCAACGGGGTGCTCCTCGTCCCGATGGCGCTCGTCATCCTCTACGAGTCCTACCAGCGATTCTACAACCCCGTCGACCTCGACCCGACGATGACCGTCCTCCTCGCCACGGGCGGCCTCGTCGTGAACGTCGCGTCCGTCGGCTACCTCCACGGCGACGAACTCAGCCTGAACGAACGCGGCGCGTTCTACCATCTGCTCGGCGATACCGGGGCGTCCGTCGCGGTCATCATCTCGACCGCCATCGTCGCCGTCTTCGAGATCCGCATGGTAGACCCGATCACGGCCGCGCTCATCGCTGTCGTCATCATCTGGTCAGCATACACCGTGTTGCGTGACAGCCTCGACCTCCTCCTCGAACGTAGCCCGATTCCGATCGCCGACCTGCAGGCATCCCTCATGTCGATCGAGAGCGTTGAGGCGGTCGAGGACTGCCACGTCTGGCAGGTCTGTAGTCGGCTTACCATCGGGACAGTTCGAGTCAAGGTCTCAGTCGATTCGCTCAATACCCAAGAGGAGCTACGGGCGACTATCCACGAGAGACTCCGAGACGCCGGCCTTGACCACGTCACTGTCGAACTCGTGAACGAAGCAACGACGCACCGCACAACTACCCATACACATTAGCGACCGTGACGCCCACCATGATACAGAGACATACCCCGCTAGCTCAGGCGCGTCTCCGTTCGGACTCTACGAGGCGACCGTGACTACGTGTTCGTTCTGCGGCCGCGAGATCGATAGCGAGCCGATTCGTGATAACGGGGAGGTGTTCTGCTCGCGTGGCTGCCAACAGGGGGAGACGAGAACCAGTGGCGCACACATCGAACACACTCCTGAGACAACGCAGCAGACTGACGGCGAGACGGCGTATTTCTCGATCAGCGGCATGCATACGCACGCATGCGAGTCGTATCTCGAGCGACGCGCTGTGACACTCGATGGCGTCAGCGGTGCGTCCGCGAGCTATACGGCCGAGATGATGCGCGTCAGCTACGACCCCGAGGCGGTTGAGCGTGACACCATCGAGGACACACTTTCTGCATGGGGATATCGAGCCTCTGCGCCCACACCAGAGGAAACACCCGCCGACCGGAACGACTTCGACTTCGACCATCTCCGCACGATTTTCTCCGTGATTGCCGTCGCACCCATCTACATCATCTATGCTGCCTTCTTCTACCCCGTCTATCTCGGACTCCTTCCGACCTCCTCACTCGATAATCACGCAATCGTTACTGGTCTCTACGGGCCTGTCGCGATGTTCACCACGATCACTATCTTCGGCGTCGGATTCCCCATCCTCCGGTCGGCCTACATCAGTCTCCACGAACGCCAGCTTACTGTCGACGTCCTCATCTCCATCACTGCGGTGAGCGCCTACGCGTACTCCATGGTCTCACTGCTCTATCTCGACCGTCTCTACCTCTTCTTCGATATCGCGACGGCGGTCATCGTTCTCACGACAATCGGGAATCACGCCCGTGCCCGATATAAACGCCAGGCGGTCGAAGACCTCACCGAGTTCGTCGACGAGACAGAGACCGCTGCACGCCGCCTCCTTGAGGACGGGACAACGACGATCGTCCCACCCGAGGACTGCACGACTGGGGATCGGCTTCTCGTCCGGCCGGGCGAACGAATCCCACTTGACGGCACGATCGTCGATGGCCGCGGAACGGTTAACGAGGCGCTCATCACTGGCGAGGCACGACCCCAGCGTAAAGTCGTCGGCGACACGGTCATCGGTGGCTCCATTGCCGCCGACGGCTCATTCGAAATCACGGTCGACGAGGGGGCGACGAGCACACTCGACCGACTCCGCGACCTCGTCTGGGATCTCCAGACCGAACAGTCCCCGGCCGAGCGGCTCACGAACCGTGTGACAGCAATCTACATCCCGGTTGTCTGTGTCTTCGCACTCGTCACACTCGGTGCGTGGACGGTTGCTGGCGCGCCAGCCGAACCCGCACTTCGGACGGCACTCACCGTGCTGATTATCGCCTGCCCCGTCTCCCTCAGCCTCGTCACACCACTCGCCGTCGGTCGTGGGCTCTCAACGGCTGCCGAGCGAGACGTCCCGGTTTTTGATCAGACGATCCTTGAACGGGTGACCGACGCAGACGTCATCGCGTTCGACAAGACCGGAACACTCACCACCGGCGAAATGCGTGTCGCCGCCGTCCACGCAGTTGAGGAGTGCGATAGTAAGGCGGTTCTTCGGCGGGCAGCGGCCGTCGAGTCACGTTCGAGCCACCCGATTGCCGCCGCAATCCGCGACCGTGCACCGGACCGCTCACAAGCGGTTACGTCGTTCGAACGGTACCGCTACGGTGTCGTGGCCGACGTGGACGCGTCGCGGACGGCCGTCGGAAACCCCGCACTCTTCGACGACCTCAACTGGAGCATTCCCGAAGCCATCCGTGACACAATCGACCGTGTCCGTGACCGTGGCGAGCTCCCAACGGTCGTCGGCTGGGAGGGGACCGCAACAGGCGTGATCACACTCGAAGATCAGCCCCGCGAGAAGTGGACGGAAACTGTCGCGGAGCTCGCGGCCGATGACCGACAGATCGTGGTCATCACGGGCGATGATTCACGCGTTGCACGGCAGTTCGAGGCACACCCGGACGTCTCCAAGGTCTACGCGGACGTCCCACCGGAAGCGAAAGAAGAGCTCGTCCGTCGCCTCCGCGATGAGGGTGTCGTCGCGATGGTGGGGGACGGGACGAACGACGCACCAGCGCTTGCCGCTGCTGATCTCGGTGTGGCGATGGTCTCCGGAAGTGACTTCACCGTGACTGTCGCGGACGCTCTCGTAACGGCCGACGATCTGACGCCGTTCCGCGATCTCTTCGGAATCGCGCGTGGGACACGGCGTCGCCTTCTCGAAAATCTCGGACTCGCGCTCACAGTGCCTGCTATCGGTGTCCCGCTCGCTGCCGTTGGGTTCGTCACACCGCTCGTCGCGACGACGCTAATGGCGACCGGAACCATACTCGTGCTCGCAAACAGCTACCGCCCCCTCACCAGCAACTTGTGATAAATCGGCTCTGTTGAAATCCTCGGAGGGTTACAGGTTCGCCCGGTAGTCTGACCGGATGCAGGCCCTCCCAAAGTCGCAGTTGCTTCGGTTCGTTGAGCAGGCATATCACTTGGCTCGGCGAGCTGTTGCCCGCTACTCGTCAAAGTTCTCGAAACGACGGTACACACTCCACAAGCACATCGTCTTGCTCCGTCTCAAGGTGCGGAAGAATACGACGTACCGGACGCTCCTTGACGAACTTATCGAGATGCCTCGCATTCGGAGCGCCCTTGGTCTTGAGGAACTCCCGTCTCCTTCGACGTTGTGTAAGGCGTTTAACTGGCTCGATATGGCGGTTTGGCGTGTGCTGCTCAACCTCTCGGTTACCCTCCTCCCGACCAACGGTGTCGTCGGTATCGATGCCTCTGGCTTTGACCGTAGTCACGCCTCGAAGCACTATACGAAGCGAACGAAGTTGACGATTCAGCAGTTGAAAGTCACGCTTCTCGTGGACACGAGAGCAAATGCTGTCCTCGACGTACACGTAACAACAACACGAAAACACGACTCGAAGATCGCGCCGTCGCTCATCAAGCGGAATACCGGGGAAGTAGCAGTTCTCCTCGGCGACAAGGGATACGATGATCAGAAGATTCGCGCATTAGCCCGTGAAACTGGTGTTCGTCCGCTCATCAAGCACCGCGAGTTCTCGTCTCTTCACAAAGCGTGGAATGCTCGGTTGGATGCCGATCTCTACGGTCAGCGCAGTCAAAACGAGACGGTAAACTCTCGCCTCAAACGAAAATATGGCGCATTCGTCCGCTCACGGCACTGGTGGAAGCAGTTCCGTGAACTCGTTGTCTGCTGTCTCACTCACAACATCGACAAGGCACTTTGAACGTTCAATAGAGGGAATCCACCTAATGCTCTTGCTCAACGGTTCACTCCTGTTCTCCGCGGCAGTTCTGTTCCCACTCCTGACGAGCAATACTGTATCGGACGGAGTCGCGTGGCTCTCCGTCGATAACGAGTTCATTACGGATTTGACCCTCTTTATGACCACCGAATCGCTCAACATATTTCTCAATGGCTTGCCGGGAGTTCGTGTTTTCAGGGTCGTGTGTAACCGTCACAATTTGGAGGTCGAGTCGGTCGAACGCGAGTTTGAGAAAACGAGCAGCTCGTTCTCCAGAGTACCCTCGTCTCCAGAAGGGCTTTCGGAGCCACGTCCCCAGTGTCGCCAGTTGACGGTCCCAATCTGGATGTATTCCAGCGAGACCGGCGAATTCGTTAGCGTGTTCGCCGTCTTTCGGTCGAATCACGTAGGTAGCGTTCTCTCCGTTCTCGAACTCCGTCCCACACTGCTCGACCCATTCGAACGCCGCTTTGGGGTGAGAGTATGAGTTCCACGTGACGTACTCGGTTATTTCGTCAATTCCGGGCGCTCCTTCTTGGACGTGAGTATAGAGTTCGTATGGGTCAAACTCATCCTGATGGAGCCGCTCGTAGCGTAGCCGTTCACTCTCCATCTCCACTGGAAACACTGGCATTATCACTACGATTCGAGGAGCAGTCAAAATCGATTTGTCATCCCACTGACAATATGTTCACCCACTTACGGAGTATCTGTTCTCCCCTGAATTTGGTCATGAAAACTGTCTCGGTCTGATGAATACCTTCAATAAGTACAGCGAAGAAAGTAGTCGTAGTGCTACGGACGGGCTGAACCGTTACGAATCCATTGCAAGGCGCTGTCGCGGTTGTCTAGTTGGAAGTATCGCATCTGGTCGGGAGCAACTGGCCAGACTGGCCGTATGGCTCGCCACTGGTGAAAGAGTAATTTTGCCCAGAACGAGTCTCCGACGCACGCATAGGAACGAATGTCGAACTCGGGTCCGTATCGAAGGTCTGGAAGAATCCCGTGCAGATGGGTGAGATACGTCGTTGCTGTCCAGTCGGGAACTTCCTCATACACTCGGATTGACCCATGTTGCTTCGTTCGTTCAATGAGCAGCGAGTAGAACTCCTCGTAGCCGTCAGCAGTACCATTCCCGACACGTACCGCAATGAGATCGTCCTCTGTCGCGTCCAGTATCTCAAACATCCTTAGTGAACGAAATCGAATAAATGTATCAAAGTTCCGGTGGTCGCTCGACGGATCAGTTCGCAGTCCCACCCAACAGCTGTTTCAGCAGGAAAGGTGTGGAATCGATAGGACTTCAACAGAGCCGATAAATCGGATAGCGGCAGAGCCGATCGGCACCGTGTGCATTGAGACAGCCAGTCTCAACTACTGACTAGATCGGGGGGTTGGGAGTCGGATGTGTTCTATGCATAATTTAAGCGGCGGGGGATCGCGAGATACGCCGTCAAGACTCGCGCCACTTGTGGTCGCACTCGACGCAGGTGAACAGCCGGACCTCGTAGGAGACGCCTGGCTTCGGTATCATCTCGTAGTAGGCCCGGTCACTGTCGCAGTCGTCCGCCGGGCAAGACTCCTGCACGGTTTCGGTGGAGCCCTGGGTCGCGTCGGCCACGGCGGGTGCCCCGTCGTCTTGCTGTCTATCTTGGGTCTCCATCGCTGCTTCCGCTTGCGAGTCTCGCGGCTCCTTGTTCTCACAAGAGTGGCATACCCACGTGTCGCCCTCCGTGTGCATCATCGAACCACACTCGTCACAGAATCGCATATAGCGTAAGGATATACGGTTGTCGAATATATGTATTAACTTCCAGTCTGTCGTGGTTTTCAGGCAGATGCTGAGTCCGACTATACGTAATCATATAATCACCAATATGAAACGTTCGATATTGTCTGGTGTCTATTATTTGGCCACAGGCTGTAGTAGATATGGCTCAGAATCACCAAATCGAATGTAGTGCTGTTCGTCAGAAAAGGTTGATACTACTTCTCAAGTAGTTCCAGCTGAACGATTTCATTCGGTCAAATATTGAAGAGCATGTGGTATCGGTCTCCCTTTCTCAGGCACAACATCCGTGACGAGCCACCTTACCTGTATCCGGACAGTGCCACAGGTCCTACCACTCCGTGAGTGCGCTTCGTCCGTGGTCACGAACGAGCACGAGGAGGAACGTGAGGACTCCAGAGATAGCGGCGACACCACCAATGTAGAAGACCCAGTCCATTCCGACCGAGCCCATAAGCCATCCACCGAAGACCGGGGCGAGCAAGCTACCCGGTCGCCAAACAAGGTCGCGGACACCGAAGCTTGCTGCGACACCGCTCTCTTCATCGCTACTCCCCTCGTCGGCAAATAACGCCATACTTGCGGGCTCACGGAAAGCCTCAGTAATTCCCAGGAAGGCATTCAGCACAACAAGAGGGACGAACGCACTTGAGACGTAGCCAATATGCGGAATCGTTTCAGGAAGTCCGAACATCGTTCCAAGAGCGGGTGTGAACGGAACGACAAGTGCGACGACACCATATGCACCACCACCAAGAAACACGAAGAGGGCACGCCCATATCGGTCGGAGAGCGACCCGAGCGTCGGTTGGAGAAGGAGGTTTGCGAGCTTCTCGGCGGTAACGACGAGGGTAACAGCAATCGGAACCATCTCGAGACCACCCCGCGCGGCGACGACACCCGCAAACAAGGGCACCCACGTCCGAACGAGTGTCACTGCGACAGAGTACTGTGCCCGGAAGATGCTCAATGTTCGAATGCGACGGTTGAATGCTAGCCCGGAGAACGGGAAGCCACGGATAACCGCCTTATCCGGGCGAAGGAAGAAGACGATAGCGATGAACGTAGCGACGTACAGCACGACGAGGACCCAGAAGACCGGCTCAAAACCGACCCAGGGATAGAGAATGCCTGCGGTGAAGCTCCCCGCGATCGCGGCGGCGAATCGAGCAGCGTTGGACTTCCCGATCTTGTTCGCGCGCGTCTCGGGCGTCGCAAGCTCACCGACGTACGCAAGTGTCAGCAGGCTAAGTGCGACAACGACGACTCCCTGTAGCGCACGGATTCCGACTAGTGCTACGGGGGAAGTGACGAGGGTAAACAGCGCATAGACGACGGCGCCGACGCCGAGGGCTCCTAGGAGAACGAGACGCTTATCGTACCGGTCACCGGCCCATGCGAGCGGGACGACGGCGACGAGCTGTGCAGCAGTAAAGCCCGTATAGAACAGGCCAGTCATCAACCCCGAAGCTTGGAGTTGATTAACGTAATACGGAAGGAGGATGACGAGCGCCGAGAACCCAAACCTCGCCGCAAAGCGAACGAGATAGAGCGCGAGGAATTGGCTTCGATGCTCAGTCTCAGACTCAGTCACAGCTATTCACACAAGGGGTTGAGAAAAACGCGTTTCGCTTCCCGTTCGAAAATCTGCGTCGCCCTATAGGCGGGTTTCAATTCCGGTGTGTGAAGTACGAGTCGGAAGCGAGCGCGGACGACAATGCGGCGAAGAATATCGGTATGTCCATTGAGGCCAACAGCCAGTTTGCCTCGAGGTTTGGAACGGTGACGCTGGGCGACGGCTTTAACGCCCAGTCAGACAGCTTAACGACGGTTTCATGGACAATCACCATCCTCCACGAGCGAACGAACCATCAGGGTGAGCGAAGTCAGGGGGAGAGTAGTCGACTCAAGTAAGGATAATCAGTAGCCCTGATACAAATAGGCGCGATATCTCTGATTCTTCAAGAATCGAGCTGTCGCTACCGTGTCTGCCCTGCATTCTCTGGATGAATGGACAGTCTTAAATAGGTGGGAAATGGTACGATAAGGTAGCTAGGCGAGACGGCCTCTCCACCCCTGCCCGATGACGTCTGTAAGACAGAGGGCGGTGCCCATCTCGACTGTAGTAGGGAAACTACTACACGAGAACGGCACCTAACTCAAGGCCTCGGGCTGGAGATTGAGCACCCTTCCAACGCTCTTCGCCACCTCTTCAGCCTCTTCAGGTCGTCAGCATGTGTCCTCGGAGATTAGCTGGCGTCTCTTCAGCCCAGCCTTTACAATGAAAGATACACAGACATCAAATGATCAGCCCGACTCACCGGCTTCATCGGCCGGGACGGAGCACAGCTTCACACAAGTAGCCCATCAGGCACTTCGCGACGCACGATATATTGACCGGCAGTTAGATGGGGCTGCTGACCAGATTATTATCGCAGCAGACGATCTAGACTATGCTTGGACAGTTACAATCGCCTTCCTCGCACAGCACGAAGTACGTGAACAGGCCGGCAGCAGCATCGTCACGACTGAGCGAGATGCTGACGCCATCGAACGCGACTTCGAACGATTCCTCCCAGACCACCGGTTCGGGATTCTTGATCTCGATGCCGACCAGCAATCACGGCCTTATCGAGACCCACCAGTACATACGCTCTCGAATACAGGAGATTTCACGTCGTTATTCCTCACGCTCGACCAGATCGACTCCGGCTTCAATGGTAACTCATCGCTTCTCGTCCATTCACTTGACGCCTTAGTGGCGGAGACATCCGTCGAGACTGTGACCCGCCTCCTCAAGCTCTTCGAGTGGAAGCACTCGGCAACTCCGCAGATATTCACACTCGACTTAGAGCGATGCTCAGATCGTTCTCTCGAGAACATCCGGTCAGTGGTCGATACACTCATCCGAATTGAAGGGGCCCCAGATGGAACGTGGATAACCGTTGAATAGACACTGACGACGATGGTGAAAGGGTTAGCGCCCTCAAAACTACGGTGGAGAAGTTAGTTTCGAGACGAAGGCATCAGCTGATGAGTTTCTGAGTCGACTTAACGAATTAAGGCCTCTGTGGAGGACTAGTGACCGGCGAGCTCAAGTAAGTATTCAGCCCAGTTCTTACGTTCAGCTAGCTACCACTCGGGCGAGGCGATCTAATAGGTAGACACTGGTTTTACACCTAGTAAAGAGGATAGAGTAAGATAGTGATAGAATAGACAACCCTGTACATCAAGTTATACTGATGCGTGAGAGAGTAGGTATCCATCCACAGAGATAGGACAAAGTAGGTACACAGACGGTATCAACCAAGTAGAATTGCAAAAATTCCCCCTGTTTTCAATAGTGTGTGAGAATGGACAATCCTGTACACTATGATTGAACAGATTTTAATACGCTGGATGTGTTACCTGAACCTGTTCGAGTAGTGGTTTCTCTGTGCCACTATTTACATCAATATCTTCGTAAAGTTGTCCGGAAACCAAGATAGCCACCCGTTTAAAAGAGGATCAATCTAACACAAGAGGGCAGAATGAAATTGCAGGACCACCAGATCAGCAAAAATATTCCTGGCTTCGCCCTACAGAGACCTCATGACTACGATATCGCCGTAGAAACCGAAGAGACAGAATAGTATCTGAATTTCAGATTCTCACACGTGTGATAGCAGCTATGGCGAAATAGTGTCAAAATAGCGGGAGGTGGATTTGAACCACCGATCTCCGGGATATGAGCCCAGCGGAATCTCCGAGCTATCCTATCCCGCTATCGATAGACAAGACTCGCAGGGGAAAGAGCCTGTCGTTATCAAGACGGCGAGAATGTAGATAAGAGAACAGGATACACAGAGACGGTTGCTTAGCGAACACCCCGTACTACGAGCCTACTCGTCGAGGCGGAACGTCTCGGTATTCCGTGGTGTGTACGTCCGCATATCGAACTCTTGGTAGAGCCCAGAGGAGAGCTGGTCGGTAGATTCCTCGTCGCCGTGGACACAGAGTGCCTCTTCGGGGCGCGGATTCATCGTCCGGACAAAGTTCTCAAGGCCACGTCGGTCAGCGTGTCCGGAGAATCCGCTGACAGTCGAGACACCGAAACGCAGTGTCAACTGTTCGCTACGACTGCCACGATCGCTGAACGGAATCTCGCGACGTCCACTCTGAATGCTACGGCCGAGCGTGCCCTGTGCCTGGTAGCCGACGAAGATGAGTTCATTCTCGGGTTCACTACCGAGATATTCAAGCCAACCCATGATCGGGCCACCGGTAACCATCCCGGACGTTGAAAGGATGATACACTCTTCACCATCGACGATGTCTTTTCGCATCTCTTCACCGCCGTCAACCTGCTGGAACTGCTCAGCGAGGAACGGATTTTCGTCCTCGTGGAGAATCCGATCGCGAAGGCCGTCGCGCAGGAACTCCGGATATGCCGTGTGAATAGCCGTCGCTTCACGAATCATCCCGTCAAGGTAAATCGGCATCGTAGGGAGTTTCCCCTCACGCATCGCCTCCTCGAGGACGAGCATCAGCTCCTGAGAGCGCCCGACGGCGAACGCCGGAATAACGACTTTCCCGCCGTCCTCATACGTCTCGTTGATGATCTCGATGAGTTTGCGCTCGGAGTCCTCTTGGTCAGTCTGATAGTCGTTCCGTCGGCCGTAGGTCGACTCCATGACGAGCGTTTCGACGCGCGGGAAGTCGTTGACGGCGCCATTGAACAGACGAGTGTCGTCATAGTGGATGTCGCCGGAGAAGACGACGTTGTGGAACCCGTCCCCAATGTGGAAGTGCGTTACTGCGGAGCCGAGAATGTGGCCGGCGTTATGGAACGTGAGCTTAATGTCCGGGGCGATATCTGTGACGTCCCCATACTCAACCGGAATCGTGTGTTTGAGCTCCTTCCGAACCATCCCGGAGTCGTAAGGTGGTGTCCGCCCCTCTTTGGCAGCGACGTCGAGATAGTCAAGTTGGAGAAGTCCCACGAGGTCCCGCGTCGCCTGCGTCGTGTATACTGGCCCATCGTAGCCGTACTTGAAGAGGAGCGGCAGAAGCGCGGAGTGGTCAAGATGAGCGTGTGTGAGGACAACCGCATCAAGCTCCGGAATCGGGTTCGCTTCCGGGAGTTGGAGGTAGGGAACTTCTCCCTCCGCACCGGGTTTGTCCCCACAGTCGATGAGAACACGGGTCTCCGGTGTGCTGAGGATGAAGCTCGCACGCCCGACCTCGCGACAGCAGCCGAGTGTCGTGATCCGAACCCACTCCGTCTCGTGCATCTGCTCACGGTGTATCTGCTCGCCAGTCCGTTCAAGGAACTCGCGGCGTTCATCACGCTCCTGGATGAGGAAATTCCGGACGTTATCCACCGTCGAGGACTCCATCGGTGGTGTTCGAAGTACTTCTGGCGTCCAACCCACCTCTTGTTGGATCTCGCGAAGCGTCCGACCGTGACTTCCGATCACGAGGCCAGGTTTCTCAGCCTCAATGAGGACTTCACCTGTCTCCGAATAGAACTGAAGGTTCGTAATACCTGCATTCTCCGGGATGACTTCGAGAATACTGCCACGAGCATCCTCTGGACTTGTCTGTGCCCCATCGGTTGGTCGAATTGTGATACGCTTCCGAAGTGTACTTGCAAGCCGGCCGAGAAGCCCATCTCGTTCCGCGAATTCTCTGGGCATCTCGGTATAGACGACCAGCTGTGGGCCTTCGAACGCTACTCTCGAAATTGAGAGATCATTCGGGAGCTCATCTTCTAGCTCGGCACGGATTTCGTCGATTGGCGTCGAATCATCGGGCATAGTGTGATCTCAGGAGGAGACGCGGTTCGTACGGGAAGCATTGATAGCTCACGCAATGAGCCGCGTCGAAAGAATCAATCCGAGCGCCCAAGTGAGCAGTTCTGTCGAGAGAAATGCTCAATCCGAGAGTGATCTAACAACCAGATCAGAGCGAGCGGATGATTCAGCTAATTCAGGCTATCGGTTTGTGGCTATAAAAGACCTCCGACAATCGAGGGGTCGTGTTTAGTTAATCAGATTCACTTGGATGAAACAGCGAGATCACGGTTTTCAAAATCTCCCTCGCGTTCGATAGCCTATACCTCGCTACGCGCGGCCTCCAGCCGTGCTCCGTCGATTCGGCTCACGATCTCCCGGTTCCTCTCAAATCCCTACCCGTGAGTGCTTGACCAGCCGCCTTTGGCTTAACTAAACACTACCGCTGGTTTACTCCCATATCCATAGGACTACCTGTCGTCGCCTTCGGAGTAGGGAATCGTAATCGTATCTCCGTCATCAGGGAGGAACATATTGTCACCGAATCTCTCGGCAGCCTCGTTCTCAAGCGGCCCAGCATCGGTCGCGTACCGTGAAGAAATATGCGTGAGTGCGAGTCGCTTGACACCGGCCTCCGAGGCGACAGTAGCGGCCTCTTGGGCCGTCGAGTGCCTGGTCTGTCGTGCCCGCTGCTGTCGGTCCTGAGTGAACATCGCATCGTGGATAAGCAGATCTGCGTTCTCAGCAGCCGAAACAACAGGCTCTGTCGGTCGGGTATCGCCCGTATAGACGATGCGGCGCCCCGGCCGTGGGTCACCAACGACCTCCTCTGGGTGAACGATAGTTCCGTCCTCAAGTTCGACGGGAGATCCCTCGTGGAGCTGTTGGAACTTTGGCCCAACTGGAACGCCAAGGTCTTCTGCTCCTTCACGGTCGAATCGACCTTTCCGCTCGGCTTCGACAAGGGCGTATCCAACGGAACGTGTTCCATGATCAGTCTCGACGGTTCGAATCGTGTACTCGTCACACTCGATGATCGGTTCACCAAGAGGAGCATCGTGTACATGGACACGAAAACTCGGTGTCGTCCCCGTTGCATCGAGAAGATGCTCAACATCTCCAGAGGTGCCGGCAGGCGTGTAGATATCGAGTGGCGCAGTTCGCTCGTTGAAATTTAGGGTCTGTAGAAGCCCGGGAAGACCAAGCACGTGGTCTCCGTGAAGATGTGTGAGGAAAATAGTGGATACGTTAAAGCCGGTAGAGAAGCGCATCATCTGTCGCTGTGTTCCCTCTCCGACGTCGAAGAGGAATCGTTCCCCTTCTCGTTGAAGCAGGATTGCGCTCGGATTGCGCTGGGTTGTCGGAACGGCCCCACTTGTTCCGAGAAAGGTCACATCCATAGTAGGCGTTCGGAGAGCAATACGGAAAGCAGCTTTGAGATTCGTGGACGCAAGCCGTCGACTCTATCGGTAAGATCGTACTGCTATCGCGTGGGGCGAACTATTCGAATGCCATCTCCACCCGATGTTGTCTTGGCAGCTAGGTTACACTCGAACGGTCTCTATACCCTCTAATGCGAGCACTCGCGCATGGAGGCTCTGTCACAAACGAGCTACAATTGTCGCAGGAAACCATCGGGCTCCAGTTTAGTCAACCAGTAGGTCAGATTCTGAGCTGGTCTATTCATATTCTGGCTACTGATAAATACTAATATCCTTCTATTTTTAGATGGACAGATCTATCTGCATTTATCTTAGCATTTAATATCAAATTTCCCATAACTGTCTGCGATCGTACCGGTTGTTTTTAGTCTACGACGCTTCGAACGTTGTATATGGGTTTTGGGAGCTATGACGAATCCGAACAGCAGAACCAGGACGTCAATACCGATGAGGACGGCAGTGAAGGTGTGAGTGTCCACGAAAACGAGCACGAAGGCGAGGTCACGTTCGAAACGGACGCCGCCACCGATGAACTCATGGACCAACTCGCAGAGATCAAGGACGACGCTGACGAAGAGTAAAGTCGGTACCCAGCGCTATTTTCCGGTATTATGAACTGGTCGAACGCACAGCATCTTTGACACCCTCCCAAACTGCCTCGGTGGATTGCCCCTATCGAGTTCGATTAATTCCCCACGGTCCCGATAGAACTCGATTAGCGGCTGCGTGTTTTCTGAATAGACACGCAGTCACTCGCGGGTGGTTTCTTCCTGACCGTCACTCCGGTAATAAATGCTACCACTACACTCGTTACACGTCCCAGTCTTCATCGAGGGGTTAAATTCGACGTGGTAGTTCGCCCCACAGTCTAAACACGCTCGTCGTCCAGTAAACCGGTCACTAGAACATCCTCGTTGACCACTAAGTAGAGTACTCCAGTGATCAACTCGTTCGAAGAACACAATCCTTTCCATACAAGGATTTTTAGAGTTAAATGTGCCTTTGGACGACACTATTCGGGACCGTGTTATCTTTCTGGCCGGGAAAGCAGCAGGTGTCGATTGTCCAAACTGTGAGTTTAGAAGTCGCGATGTCGAGCTGGACGCCGTCAGGCTCACAAATACCTCCTGCCCAGAATGTGGAACAACCATCCTTACCGAAGACCAGAAATCACAGCTCCAACAGGCTGGAAAGCTGTAAATCGCGGCGTAAACAGCCTCAAGTGCGGTGGCCCAAGCTTGTGCGTGGTGTCCAGAGTCACTCGCCGGAAAGCTCCGAAAGCCGAGCCTGAATCTCCTCCGCATCCGCCTCAGAGAGTGCTTCAATACCGAACTGCACGAGTAGCGGGTAGAAGTGGCGGTTCTTCTTGAACTCACTCTGGCCCGCCTTTCGGAGCTTCAGCTGAGACTCAAGGTAGGTATCCTCCATCTCGTCAAGGACACCATCGGGGATGTAGATCGTCCGCCCGTTCCACTCATCCTTGATATTTGTCTTCGTTTTTCTCGTTTCTTTCGTTTCGATCGTTGAACGTGAGTCAGTTGTTTCGGTCGATGAATCGGTTTCCACCGCGTCACCCGCCTCACTCGTTTCGTCGCGATCAGCCTCATTGGCCTCCTCTTCGTAGTTGCCCTCGATGCCGGAAGCATCTCCCCAGCTATCGCTCATGCTTCCACCTCCTCGGGCGCGGTCTTATCGAACGTCTCGTCGAACAGGTCGGCGATCTCATTGAACAGTTCGCGTGCATCCTCAACGCGCTTGTTTTCCTTGCTGAAGCCGAAGACAGACACGCCATCCCCGATCGACTGGGAGAGATCGGTTCGTTTCGGGATTTCGAAAACGGGGAGCGAGTACGCCGCTTTGATCTCCTCGATGGTGTCACGATGCTCGGAGTTCTGCTCAACACGGTTGCAGACTATCGCGAGTCGATTGATGTCCCCATACGCCGGCTCGAGGGAGCCCAGCTGCTTTGCGAAAATCTGGAGGCTGTTGGCGTTGAGTTTCTCCGGGATGACAGGGATGACGACATTGCCGGTCGCGACGAGCGCATTATCGGTAAGGACGTTCAGGGAGGGAGGTGTGTCGACGATGATGTAGTCGTAGTCATCATCGAGTTCGTCGAGAGTCATCTCCAGTCGTTCCCGACTCTTTGGCGCCTCAAGCAACGTCTGGATGTTCTTGTTGTTCGCGAGCTTCTCACTCGCAGGTAGAATGTCGAATTCTTCGTGCTCGACGATGATGTCGTTCACCGATTCCATCTGGTCGAAGTCGAGGACGTCGAACAGCGTTGTACGGTCGGTATCGTAGTACAGATCGTTGTAGCCAAGCGAGCAGGTGAGCCCTCCGTGATAGTCGATATCGACTAGGAGGACATCGTAGCCCCGGGCGGCTAGTGCGCCGCCAGTATGAATGACGTCGGTTGTCTTCCCCGCGCCTCCCTTCTGATTCGCCACGGTGACTCGTGCAGTAGTGGTGTCGCCCATTATTTTCGTTCTTCTCGTTGTGTTCGTTTCGTTCGTTTTTGTCGTTCTATTCGTTTGGTTCGGTGCGGGTGTTTCACTCGGTGAGAGGATTACTATGGTGTTAAAACCATCTGTTCGTTACACTCGATGAAGTAAACATACTCGTTCCTAGAAACTAGTTCGTTCCATTCATTATGTTCGTTTTGCTCGTTTTGTTCATTCAGGATAAGGCTGCCGAGTCATCCTCGACCAGTTCGTTCCTCAGAACTCGTTCAACACATTCGTCTAGCTCATTCCGTTCGTTTCGCTCGTTTCGTTCGTTATGCTCGTTCCAGATAGTTCCAACAGGAATTAGAGCAACCTTGAGACGAGTGGAGAGATTGTGGCATCATGAGATTCGAGTAAGATGCTATCTGCTACCGAAGTAACTAACCAGATGTACGAGGTGCTCGACGGTACGGCAGCGCAGGTCATCCTCGCCATCAAGAGGGGGTTAGCTCCATAGCCGCGTCGCCAACATATCACACGCCGTACGAGACAGTGAGATAGACCGATAATCAATGTGAAGGCTGCCAAGCGGAATGAACGACTTTTTACGGGTGTTGACGGATCCAATGGTATGAGCGACGACTTGGGGAAAGCTGGCCACGCACGCGGCGGGGCCACCACAGCTATCTGTGGTCTGGCAGGCACCGGTGTCGGCGACTTCGGTGTCAAGAACACCCCCCACGTGGCGTTCCTGACGTTCACGCTGTGGTTCATCAGCTACACCGTGCTGGCGGCGTCCAGCGTACAACTGGTGGCGTAGGATGGCGGACGATAGCATCGCCGTGGTCGACCTCGATCGGTGCCAACCCGACCGGTGTAACTACGAGTGCGCGAACTACTGCCCGCCCAATCGGACGGGCAAGGAGTGCATAACCGAGCGCGGCGAGGACGCGGTCGAGGGCGATCCGGGCCAGATCCGTATTTCCGAGGAGATCTGTCTCGGCGAGACCTGCGGCATCTGCGTCGAGAAGTGCCCCTTCGACGCCATCGAGATCATCAACCTCCCCCAAGAACTCGACGAGGAGCCGGTCCACCGCTACGGTGACAACGCCTTCTCGCTGTACGGGCTTCCAACTCCCGAGCCGGGCAACGTCACCGGCATTCTCGGACCGAACGGGATCGGGAAATCAACCGCAGTCCACGGTCTCACCGGCGAGATGGTCCCGAACCTCGGCGACCACGAGAGCGACGGCGACTGGGACCGCGTACTCGACCGGTTCCGCGGCACGGGTCTACAGAACTACCTGAAATCGCTGAGGGACGGCGACGTGAGCGTCTCCCGCAAGCCCCAGTACGTCGACCAAATCCCGAAGCAGTTCGACGGCAACACCCGTGAGCTGTTGGAGCGCACCGATGAGCGCGGCGCGCTCGACGAGCTGATCGAGCGGCTCAACATCGGTCCGGTGATGGACCAAGACATCGACTCCATCTCCGGCGGCGAACTCCAGCGCGTCGCCATCGCGTCGTGTCTCGCCCGCGACGCCGACTTCTACTTCCTCGACGAGATCACCCCCTATCTCGACATCGGCCAACGGATGATCGTCGCCCGGCTTATCCGGGAGCTGGCGGACGACGACGACGTCGACCGCTCGATGCTCGTCGTCGAGCACGACCTCGCCATCCTTGACCTGCTCGCCGACACTCTCCACGTCGCCTACGGGGAGCCCGGCGCGTACGGGGTCATCACCGACCCGAAATCGGTTCGGAACGGGATCAACGAGTACCTGAAAGGATACCTTGACAACGAGAACATGCGGATCCGTCCCTCAGAGATCACCTTCGAGGAACACGCGCCCCGCGTCGCCTCTCGGAGCAAGACGCTGGTCGAGTACCCGGACATGTCGAAGTCCTACGGCGACGGCGAGTTCGAACTCCGCGTCGAAGGCGGCGAGATCAACCGCTCAGAAGTGCTCGGCGTCGTCGGGCCGAATGGCATCGGGAAATCGACGCTCGCGAAGCTTTTCACCGGGGATCTGGAACCCGATTCGGGCGAACTCGACTTCGCGCTCGATATTTCGTACAAGCCGCAGTACATCGAGATTGACCAGCCGATGCGCGTCGACGCGTTTCTCTCTTCGATCACGGACGACTTCGGCTCCTCGTACTGGAACACGGAAATCGCCCAACCGCTCCAGTTGGAACGGATCATGGAGCAGAACCTCACGGACTTGTCAGGCGGCGAGCGCCAGCGCGTCGCCATCGCGGCGTGTCTCTCCGACGATGCCGACCTGTATCTGCTCGACGAGCCCTCCGCGCACCTCGACGTCGAACAACGCGTGCGGGCGACGACGGCGATCCGCCGGTACGCCGAAAACCATGACGCGACCGTGATGGTAATTGATCACGACATCTATATGATCGACCTCCTCGCTGATCGGCTGATGGTGTTCGACGGCGAGCCGGCCGAGCACGGCCGGGCGTCGCCACCCCAAGAGATGCGCGACGGGATGAACGAGTTCCTCGCGGATCTGGATATCACGTTCCGCCGCGACGAGCGAACGGGTCGCCCCCGGATCAACAAACCAGGGTCACAGCTCGACAGCCAGCAAAAGCGCGACGGCGAGTACTACTACTCCGGGTGACCGGCCTGAGCGTCGGACCGGCCACCGATCCGCGGTATCGAAGCGATAGGCCCAAAACCAACAGACAGTGAGTAGTAATAGCACATCATTCGCGGCAACCTCGAGGTCCGACAAGACGCAATGATCGAGTGCGAAGGGAGGCGTTTCTGTCCCTCGGTCCAACCCTGATGGGAGAGATACCGAGCATACTAACGGAGTGCTTCGACTGCGATTCCTCGAACGTCACTGATGACTGAGAATGTCAAGAATACCGGGTGTCGTGCCCTTGCCCGCCTACTCCGGTAATCCACAGTGGTGGCCTGGGGTAATGTAACCCGGGAGTTCAGCGGTATCATTGTAGTCGCTGTGGCAGGCAGCGGCGAGCTCCTTGAATCTGTTTATCGGACTAAACGTGGACATACCAAGGCGAAGCTCGAATAGCCCAAAACCGACGTTAGAGGTCTCAGAGTGGTATATGATGGCGATTAGGGATTTTGTAAATCATATGGTGATATACAGAGTCCGTCTCTATTGTGGCCCCACACACCGGTGTGGGGTACAAAAGTCGGCAATGTGAATTCCAGAGTATGTTCAGTCGTCAGATACTGCTTCGTCGTGATCTGTGGTATCTGCCTTCACTTCGGGAGGGGCCATAGATTCAACAACACTGGAAAGCGCCTCTCCAATTCGTTTCCCAGCGATCGGAGGTACTGCGTTACCTATCTGTCTGAACCAGCTGGTGAACGGACCGAGGAAAATGTAGTCATCAGGAAATGACTGTAACCGGGCCGCCTCTCGTGGCGTAATGCCCCGGTTTCGCTCAGGGTCGGCCCGATCTGGGTCAGGACGTGCGTGTTTATAGTAATCGGGCAGTACGTATCCGTTCGCGTCCTTTGCCAAATGTGCAACGATGGTTGGGGAAGACTCGGACCACTCCAGCATCCGATATTTATCGCCAAACCGTGAGCTCTCTGCCGTTCCGACGTCATATTCGACGTATTCCGCATATTCTCCGTCCGACCCATATTTCACGTCCCATCCAGTATCCCCAGGACTGAGTGCCTCATCAAACAGAATTCGATCCTTTTCCATCGGGTGCTCCCGTGCTCGGTGGTTAAAGCAGAGGTCCGTGCCTGAAGCGAGCTGGTGTTCGTTGACGTAGTTGCTCTTTGACCCCCGAGGCGTCTCCGCTAATACTCGGCCACCCTCTCCGCGCCGGAGGCGTGGAAGTCCTGAAAGACCCTGCTGGATGGTTCTCGCACTACCTTCGGACGGGAGTTCGCTGAGCACTTCTGCTGCAGTCGATGGGTTCTGTGCAAGGTCTTCACGAATACCGACGAGAAGTACTCGTTCTCGGTTCTGTGGGACGCCAAGCTCAGTCATGTCCTGTAACCGATAATCGATATCGTACCCAGGACCTGTCTCGCCGAGCAGTTTGAGGTCTTCGAGCACCCAGTCGATCACACGAATACCACTATCTCCCACCTCGTTGACCATCCCTTCTACATTCTCCATAAGAATGGCCTTTGGGCGGAGCTCGTCAACCGTATTCACGTACTGGGTGTAGAGGGTCGTGCGGTCATCGTCAAGAATACTGTAGTCGTCATCATCGGCTCGGCGGGAACGATAGCCAGCATTTGAGAGGGACTGACAGGGCGGTCCGCCGACGATAATATCGGGAGTGCCTGCTACCTCTCGGATTCGTTCAGGAAGGTCAATCTCTTGGACGTCACCGCAAATGACATTCTGGTGAGGTAGTTCTGGGTGATTCAGTCGATATGTCGAAACTGCGTCGGGTTCGATATCAATCGCCCACCGCACATCGAACCCAGCCTCGTTCAATCCGCATGAGAGTCCACCAGCGCCTGCAAACAAGTCTACTGCCGTCGGCCCAGATCGCTCGGCTCGTTGCTGACGGATTCGATGGGTGAGCAAGAATTTCTTGATTTCACAATCCTCCCCACATACGTCTGTTCCGGCAGTAACGGCATGGGTTGCGAGTGCTCGATAGAGCGGCGCAAGGTGTCGATCGAGAAATTGCTCCTCAAGGCTCGTTCGGCGATCCGAATCATCCCGAAGCGCCATAGGCTCGAGGAGGCCGAGTGAACAGAGAAGTTCGTCAACCCGCGAGTCTGCGGGCCAGACCGGTTTATCGAACGCAGTCTGGACTAACCACCACCCGTCTCCTTCTTGAATAAATGGCAGAGTGGTTAGGAAATCCACGTAGTGGTCGTATCTGACCCTCGAGAAGTTCCGGAGTGTAACCCCCTCGGTGTAGTGTGTTTCTTTTACTGCATCAAGCAGCTCACGGAGCCAAGAAGCAGTCTGTTCTCGCTCCTTTTTGCCGCCTCGGGTTATCTCTCCCAGCGAGGCAGCCAATTCTCCCTGATCCATCGTGGCGATATCTCCCCAAGTCCCGTGTTGGTTTCGCAATTCGCTGATAGTCTCACGAGAATCTCGCTCGAAGAACCTCTCCGCTGGTGACTCGGCAGGCCCCGCCAACACAACCGCAGCTACGGCATCGAGTGGATCATCGCTCCCAGAAAGTGGGTCACCGCACGGGCAGGGCACTTCACTGTTAGCAGTGTACTCGCGATCAACTAGCGCGTATCGGCAGTCGTCTCCATGTTTACCCCGTTTCCGGGCAAGCTGCTCCGGAGTCGCACTCGGACACCCCACTGGAGACTGCTTTTGCTTTCGTGCGTGGGCTGCAGTCAGCGTCTCAATGAGGAAATCAATATTCTCAGTAAGCAGTTCTCGGTGAATGTCACGCTCCGTATTCGACGCTGAACGTATCAGAGCCAACGGTGAATCGGAAGACGTGACCGGCTCGGGCATACTTTCCGTTATTCCGGCACCAGGGATAAACTTCCGGATGACCAGCTACGCTTCATACCCAGAATCTTGGTGTGGTTCTAGTTTCCTCTACCAGTAGCAACCAGACTCACATACTGTGCTCTAGCTGTGGTTGATCGATGACCGACAACCAGCTATTGTAGGACTGCGTGGGCCGATTCAATGCCTGCAATGACCCCTGCTGTACGCATGCGAACTTCGGTTGGGTTGGAAGAGTCCAACCACTGTGGCTGCACGCATGTGCGCGCGAGATGCGCGTGGGAGCGCGCTTGCGCAGCGCACCCGCGAGCGCGATAGTCGAAACAACGCTACCCAGACTCCGGCCGAATTTTTATGAGGCCGGAGTCTGTAGGTGTCGCTATGGCCCACAGCCCCACAGGCCAACACAGCGCCACAGAATCGCCTCAGAGCCATCCCCTCGGCAGTTTCGACTCCGGGTCCATGGAGCGTGGAAGTGCATGAGCGAGCCTGCACGACTTTCAGGATCCCTCTCCAAGACGTACGCTGAACGGCTCCTCACTGCCGACACACCCAGCGAAGTCTCCATGATCATCACCCAACTGGAGGAGGCCCTCTCAGATCAAACAGGGGAACCGGACATCGAGTGGGTGCCCCTCGGGCACGATGAGAACAACTACTCCGACGTCTACACGCAGGCGAGCTCACCGATGGCGGCGTTCTCGGAACTGCCGCTAAACGCGGAAGACTCGCTCACGCTCCGGTTCTACGAGGGGGCTCTCGCCGTCGGCAACGAGCCGATCGCCTCATCAATGAAGGAGGCTACACGGTCGGACTGGGTTGACCTCGACGACGCCGAGCTCGAGATCATCGCCGATGGTCTCGCGCCACAGAAGGGGAACCATCTCAACCTTACCGTTCGTGACAACGGCAAGGGGAAGGCTCGTACCGAGTTCGAGGACTTCGTCGGGCTGCATGCCCCCGGGCTCAAAAAGCAGGAGTACGACTTCCTGCAAGGCCAGTACGGGATGGGGAGCACGGCCGTGATGCAGTTCACCGGGAAAATCGAGGAGGAGTACAACGAGCGGGCGTTCAAGTTCATCGCCAGCGCTTCCGTTCACGAAACGGGTGAGTGGTCGTGGACGCTGATCCATGACAAGCCCCACAAGAGTCAGGTGGAGTACCTGACCGTAAACGGCGAGTTCCCCGTCTTCGACGGGACGTTCGGTGGTGCACTCACGGAGAAGTTCCGCGAGTCTTACCCCGAGAAGTACGACTTCAAGAAGAACACAACGACGCCCGACCCTCAGAGTCACGGTGCCTTCGTCAAGGTGTACGACTACCAAACGAACGCTTCACGAACGATGATCAGCGGTGACGAGGGGTTCCGCCACAAGTTCGAGCGCTCTGTCGTCGACTCGCCGTACCCTATCCAGCTCACCGACCTCCGGTACAACTCGAAGTTCCCCCAGAGTTCTACACGGGGTTTCCTGCAGGAACTAGAGAACGGACACGAGCACCTCCTCGAGGGGAAAGAACACCTCTCGGTCGACACCGGGTCGGAAACGCTGGGTGAGCGGGACATCACCGTCTTGCTGTTCAAAGACGACGACGAGCTTGAAGACGACACCGAGAAGAGCAAGTTCGTCTCGGGAACGTCGACGCACAAGGACGCCCACGGGCGTACCGGAGTGCAGAAGGACCACGCCGTGATGCTCACCATCAACGGCCAGACCCACGCGAGCAAGGGGGAGTACTTCCTGAAGTCGCTAGGCTACTCGAAAGTCGCCTCCGACACCGTCGTCATCGTCAAGTTCGACGATCTCGCGAACCTCGGGATGGTCAACATGTTCAGTCCGTCCCGGGACACGCTGAAGGACTCTCCGCAAGCCAACAAGTTCCTCAGCGCCCTCGAAAACGCTCTGGAGGGGAGCGACCTGCTCACGGACGAGGAGGAGCGCCGACGGGCCCAGCGCGGGAACGCCGACCCGGCGACGGACACGGAGACGTTCGCCGAGTTTATCGAGCGAAACCCGGAGGTCGGTAACTTCATGGCCACGGGTGAGCGGATTCGGGCGCCGCGCATCCGCCCCAGTGACGAGGGAAAGACGACCGCACCTGAATCCGCGACCGACGGTCTCAACGACCACACCGACACGGGGACCGGCGATGCGGGCAAGGGTGACGGACCGCACGCGCCGACGATCCCGACGTATCTCACGCCGATCAAGCAGTACGACCCCGGGAGCGCCGAACACGTGCTCTGGGTGGACGACAGGTCCATGCCGGTCGAGATTCCGGTAAATGCACCGGCGACCATCCGGTTCGAGACGGATGCGCAGAGCGACTACCTCACGCGCGACGTCCTCTCTGGATCGCTGGAGGTCTCTCACCCTGAGCAGCTGCACGCAGTAGAACTCCAAGACGGACTGCTCACGCTGACTGTCACTCCAGCTGACGACGCCGATCCTGGAGAGACGTTCCCCCTGTTGGTTACGCTTACTCGTCCGGACCCGCAGGACTGTCCCGTTATCGACCAGCCGACAGACGCCTACCCGAAGCAATCTGAAGCCGACACGTTTACTGATGGAGGCGTGGACATCGACACCAGTCCCCTAACGGCAAGCTGTTCCATCGAGTACAGCGATGAGGTGCCGAGGTCACGAGATTCGCCGTCCGTAGACGACAAGGAGGGCGAAGAGGGAACCGGTTCCGCGGAGGACGGCGATGCAGGCGCTGACGATCGTGATGGCGCTGCAGGTGACGATGGTGCGACCGACGACTGGGGCTTCGAGATGCCCGACATCGCGTACGTCCACGAAGAGAACTGGCGTACGGACGACGACGGGGACCCAATCGACCCCGAGGAGTTCAACGTGAGCGACGGGGCGAACTTCGACGAGCACACGCTAATCCACATCGATCCGAGTCAAGACGGCACCATCAGCGGTCTCTCGCTCACCATCAACATGGACGCCGCTGCGCTCCGGTCGTTCATCGTTCACCGCGACGTCAAGGACAACTGGAAGGGGTTCGTCGAGCAGCACTACGAACTCGCGATGGTGTTCTACACCATCACCATGTACCGAGACTACGTCGAGGAGTACGGCACCAGCGTCGAGGGCACGGACCTTATCACAGCAGACGTTGTAGCTCGGAGCATCAACGCTCTCGCCCCCACCCTCATGCCGACGATCATTCCGGACGATCAGATCAACCGGATCACCGAGTAAGCATGTCCACAGGAAACGCATCCGGGACGGAACCCCCGGCCGACGACGAACGTATCGCCCGACACCTCCGTGAGACGGTACTGAAACAGGCTCGTGGTGACGTCGACGATCGCGTCCAACGTGACTTCCCCAGCGAGCGGTTCTTCGCAGGCGCACTGGCGCCAGAAAGCGAGGACCAACTCGACGACCCTGATGACGACCTGCAGTCGAAGATGCAGCCGACCGGTCTCGGTGCAACCGTCCGCGTCCGAGACGGTGCCGAGAGTGACGCGCTGATCCTCACGATCAACGCGAGCGTGTGGGTGCGCGTCAATCCCACGTACAAGGAGATGGTGAACCGGGACTCCTTCGTCGCGCTGGGTGACCGCGACGAAGACGACGATGGTGACACCCTGCTCCCAGTCTTCGAGCGGATTGAACTCGATGTCCCTCCCATCAAGATTCCGGCGTCTGCGCTCCAGTCGCCGAGCCGGAACACCCCGGATCTCGTCTCGGAGCGGGCTCAAGAGGCGTTTCAGTCGGCCTTCGCGGACGCCCATGAGTACGCTCGGGAGAACTACGACCTCTACGCTGAGACGGATGACGACACCGTTCCCACGGCCGCCTTGAAAGACGAAGAGAGCTTCCGCGGGTACCTCGCGGAACGGACCGCGGAGGGCGATCAGGTCCTCCCGGACTGGCACGCGACGCTAACGGTCGAGGTGATGGCCGACGAGGAGAACGGCGACGACAGCATGATCGTCGACCTCGAGGTTGCGAACGAGGCGATTCAGTCGCGTGACGACGCCATCTACACCATCCGGGATCCGACTCTATTCGAGGTCGGACTCGAGATGAAGACGACGGGTGACCTCGAATTCGTCCCCTTCACGTTCGACCCGCTCCCCGAGGACTTCCGCTACAACCGCGACCTCTGGGGACATGGACGCAACTGCACCGTCACTGCCCCTGAGCGTGACGACCAGCAGGTGAACGAGGAGGGCATCCCGCCTGGCCGGCGCGCACCCGACGCAGCGCCGACAGCCGATCAGCTGGAAACACAGTTCATCCCGGAGTACCGCCAACTCGTCTACGAGTCCGCGGACCGGAACGTCGATGCGACCTTCGAGGCGCTTTCAGACTTGGAAGGCGGCGGGCTCGACACACTCGACGATATCGCCACCAAGATGCGTCAGTACCTTCGCGAGGAGTACGACGACGCGCTTGCACAGTACCGCGAGCGCGACGACTGGGACAACGATCCGGACACAGGCGACCTCGCGGACTTCAATGACGACCGCAATGCGTTCGAGCGCGAAATCAAGCGCTTCGAGCGTGGAATCGAGTGCCTTCGACAGCATCCCGAAACAATCGGCCGCGCGTTCGAGTTGATGAACGAGGCGATGGATCGGATGCACGAGTTCCCCGGTTGGCGTCTCTTCCAGTTGGTGTTCATCGTCATGGAGGTCCCCGACGTCGCAAGCCGTGAGTTTGAGGAGTGGGCAGACGTGAGCTGGCGCGACGGGTCGACCGAGGACCGCGCAGAGAACGCCGAGTCTCCGCTCGATGTTGTCGACGTGCTCTGGTTCCCGACGGGTGGTGGCAAGACCGAGGCCTTCCTCGGTGTCGCCGTCTGGAGCATGTTCTTCGACCGGCTCCGCGGGAAGGACTTCGGCGTCACCGCCTGGACGAAGTTCCCGCTCCGGCTCCTTTCGCTCCAGCAGTTCCAACGGATGACGGAGACGGTGATGTACGCCGACCTCGTCCGTCGCGAACAGTCCGACATCGGCTCGCACCCCTCCCGTCCGTTCTCGATGGGCTATCTTGTCGGGAAGGCGAACACGCCGAACGCCCTCACGGGGTACGACAACAACAACCACCAGAAGTATCAGGGCCCTTCTGGAGAGAGCCTCCGCCGTGAGGCGAAGGTTGTCCCGAGTTGTCCGGCCTGCGGCGCCGACATCGAGGTCCAAGTGACCGAGGATGACCACCGGCTGACCCACTGCTGTACAGGCAGCAGCTTCGACTGTGAGTGGCAGTCGCGGTCGCTCGGCTCCAGCGAGACGTACGCCGAGGAGGAGCTCCCGGTTCACGTGGTCGACAACGAGCTCTACCGGTATGCACCGACGATTCTCGCGGGGACGATCGACAAAATTACCGCCATCGGATATCAGCGGAAGTTCGCCCACCTCATCACGGGCGAGATGACGCTCGAGTGCCCAATCCACGGGTTCGCGAGCCTCGATGAGTGTACGGAGAAGTACGGCTGTCCAATCGACCAAGACGATTTCTCGGACATGGCTCGCCCGGTTGAGCCGTACGACCCTGCGCCGTCGCTGATGGTCCCCGACGAGCTCCACCTACTCGAAGAGAGCATGGGGAGCTTCGACGGCCACTACGAGACCGGTGTAGCCCAACTGCAGGAGCTCGTCGACGCGGGGAAAACGAAAGTCATCGCGCCGACGGCGACGATCACTGGGTTCGAAGACCAAGTCCACAACTTGTTCATGCGTCCGGCTGAGCGTTTCCCCTCTCCGGGGCCGTACCTGCGGGAGAACTTCTACGCACAGGAGCGCGCGGAGACCCAGCGGTACTACATCGGGCTGGTCCCCCACGGAAAAACCCACATCAACTCCATCATCGATCTCCTGTTCTACTACCATCGGGAGATACAGAACCTGTTCCGCGAGTCTCTGAACCAGCCGGATCAGGTGCTGACGGGTGCTGCGCTCGAAGGAACGGACACGACGGCGCCGCTCGAAGCAGACTCGATCGACGAGGTACTGGAGGTGCTCAGCTACTACAGCACCAGCATCACCTATCTGCTGTCGAAGAAAGACGGTGACCGGCTCGACCAGTCCATCGTCTCCCAGCTTGACGCCTATCTCCAAGAAGACGGCAGACCGCCGCTGGCCTCCGAGCGGATGACTGGTGGGACTGGGTTCGAGACCATCATGGAGGTCCTCGATATCGTCGAGAACCCATGGGATGAGAAGGCGGACGAGAAGATTCTCAATCGGCTAATCGACCGCGGCGTGCTGGAGGAGAACGTGACCGACGACGTCCTCTCCCTTCGGAACACGCTTGAGGCGAGTTTGGACGAGGACAACGACGTCGTCGACAGTGACCAGTTCGACGTCGAGCGTGCCCGTGCAGGTGAGGGCACGCGTGAGGCGCTTGCCTGGCTGCTGGCAAGCCGACTCAACACCATCACCGCGACGAACATGATTGCCCACGGAGTCGACGTCGATCGGTTCAACATGATGACGTTCTTCGGGATGCCGCGCGGCACGGCTGAATACATTCAGGCCAGCTCCCGAGCGGGTCGCTCCCGTCCCGGTCTCGTGTTCAACGTCGCTCACCCCATTCGCGAGCGGGACCTGAGTCACTACCACTTCTTCGAGAAGTACCACGCCTTCCTTGACCGGCTGGTCGAGCCCGTGCCGATCAACCGCTGGGCGAAAAACAGCGTCAAACAGACTCATCCGGGTCTATTCATGGGGCTGCTTCTCAACCACTACATGTACCGCGAGGGGAGCGGCAACCTCTACTTCGGCGACAACGCCGAAGAGTTTGCTGATTCCGTCGATGAAGGTGCACTGCGAGAGCAGATGCTGGGAATGTTCGGTGACTCAAGTGACCACGAGGAGTTCCGCGGAGATATCGAGGACCTCACCCGAGAGGCTCTCTCACAACTCCGCCTCGACGACGACCAGTGGACGAGTGGTCGCATCAAGCGGTCACCGATGCGCAGCCTCCGCGACGTCGACGAGCAACTCCCGATCCGCTCCGAGTACCGCTATCGAGAGATCTTCGAGACGCTGGACAACCGGTGACCAACAATGAGTATGCAACGTAGCCGCCACCAAATCCTGTATCAGTTCCTCCCTGGGAACACGTTCGACTACAGCGATAAACGCGGCATCTGGCAGGTGAACCGCCTAGAGACCAACGACGCCAGCGGGCAGGTCGACCGGGAGTACATCGTCGATCGAGTGTTCGCTCGGGCGAAAAACTGGGACGGCAAAGAGCAGGGGTTCACCTCGAGCAACCCGTCACACTACGACTTCGCCGCCCCCGAAGAGGTCCGTGCCCGTCCCTTCCCGACGACCTTCTACTGCACGAGTTGCCAGAAGGCCCACGGGTACTACTCTGCAGACGACCTCAACGGGAAGAACCAATCACTGAAGTGCCAGCGCTCTGGCTGCAACGGAGACCTGAAGCAGTATCAGTTCGTCAGTGTCCACAGCTGTGGGGAGATCAGGCGACTGTATCCACAGAAATGCCCCGAACACGGTGATCAGCACATTGTTCTGGACACCCAAGACAGCCAGCGCGCACAGAACTTCAAGTGGCGCTGTAACATCTGCGGGTGGAACACGCGAGTGAGTTACTACCAGAACTGTGGCTGTGACTACGTCCCTCCGGCCCACGAAGATGACCCGGATGAGGACAAGATGTACACCACCGTTCACCGTGCGGGCTCGACGTACTACCCACACTACCTGACGACGGTGAATCTTCACACCTCCGGAATCGGGCATCTCCGTGGGAGTGAGGACGGCGCACGCAAGGCACTCGCGAAGCACCTCGGCCTCACCGACTCCCCCCTGCAGGCCGTCGATATGAACGAGGGGATCGAGGGCGCCGAAATCGACGACGACCGCAAGATCGAGGTCTACCAGACGGAACCTGATGTCGAGTCCCTAGCCGGGGCTGAAGAGTGGCTCCGCGAGCACGGCGAGATCGACAGCCAGACCGTCGGTGAAGCCCTCCGAGACTTGATCGACCTAGACGCAGGCGAGGACGCCGAGGAGATGACCGACGCCGGCGACGAGCTCCTCCAGTACGTCCTCAGCCTCGAAGAGCTCACGGCACACAACATCGACGAACTGGAAGCGGCCGCTCGCCAAGAGGATTTCCCCCAGAAAGCAGACAAGATCGGGACGTACTTCGACGATCTCGAGCGGCTCGGGTTCCGTGACGTTCGCGTCATTGAGGACTTCCCGGTACAAACCTTCGTCTATGGGTACACTCGCGGTGGCCGTGAGGAGGACGAAGCTCGACTCAACGCCTTCTCCCAGAACGCAAGCAGTGACGACGGGACGCCGATCTTCGTCGACACCTCTGAGACGGAGGCGACGCAGTTCGACCTCGACTCGGCGAGAGTACTGCTCTGGCTCGCGGTCAACATTCCCAAGACAAGCGACGAGAATGCGGTCCGCGGGAACATCACGCTGCCCGCGATTCCGGATCATCCGACCGACGACGATATCGAGCGGGCCCGGGCCGCTATCGAGGAACTTTCCGAAGCCGAGCAGTGGGCGTTCCTACTGAACCACCTCGATCCGGTCGATCAGTACGGCCGCTTCGACCTCTCTACAGCAGACACGGTGGAGGGACAGGTGACCAAGTACGTGTTCGAGATGCTGCACACGCTCTCGCACATACTTCTGAAGCAGGCGAGCACCATCAGCGGGTTCGACCGAACCAACCTAAGTGAGTTCCTCTTCCCGCGTGCGCTGTCGCTGGTCGTCTACACCAACAACCGCGAGGAGTTCAACATCGGTGGGATGACCACCATGGTCGAACAGCAACTGGACGACCTCCTCGGTCAGGCGAAAGCCCATGGGAACGAGTGCATGATGGATCCAGTCTGCTCACAGCGTGACGGGGCTTGTCTGTCCTGCCTGCATGTGAGCGAGATTAGCTGTTCGTACTTCAACCAAGTCCTTTGTCGGGACTATCTCTTCGGAAGCCGTCCGAACACAGACCGATCCATCGAGGGCTTCTGGCGCCTGTAACACCTCTTCCCACCTTTCACACGATGACAAAACACCGATCGACCGCTGACCGGCTGCTCGCAATTTCCGATCTCCTTGACCAAGACGAAGAACTCCTTGATGAACTGGAAGGGCTCCTTCTAGTCTGCGCTGGCCGCTCTGAGCGACTCTCGCCTGCTGCCGTCGCACGGGATACGCCACTGAGTCGGGAAGCTGCAACGGACCTGTTTCGGCAACTCAGTGAGTGTGGTGTCGTACATCGGGAGGGTTACGAGACGGAACTCGTTGAGGCGCGCTTCCGAGTTGAAGGCACGCGAACGCGAGAAATATTCGACCAAACGCGGGAGGCGATCCAGATTGTCGACGCCCACCGTGAGCGTGTTCCAACTACGGACGTGACTCCGCTGGTCACGTTCCCAGACGATCCTGCGTTTGGTACCACGACTGCGGCCTCCTACGGGATGGACGGCCTGCTCTCAACACTTGCGAGCCAAGCCAAGCGCTGTGAACGCGAGATTATCCTCCTCTCTCCGTTTTTCGAGGGCGGAGGACTCGGCCGGCTTGCCGATGTCCTGCTCGACGCGCTTGAACGTGGGGTCGAGGTAACCATCGTGACGCGATACCTGTCGGATCCGGACTCACACAACTACGGGGTAATCACATCCTTTAGCGAGCGGGCGGCTGAGCGGGGAGTTTCCTCCCACCTCTCCCTCGTCGACTACACTGTCTGGGACGAGGATACCCCCCCACAGAAGCGAACACAGGGCGGTGAAAACCCGCGATTCACCCTCCATGCGAAGGTGATGCTGTTCGACTCGCGGGCGGCCTACGTTGGGAGTGCCAACGTCACCGATTATGGCTTCGACCGGTACCTCGAACTGGGCGTCCTGCTTGAGGGGGCGAAAGTGAGCTCTTTCCGCGAGCTTTGTCTGTTCTTACTTGAATCGGATGGCGCCGTTCCGGTCTCTGTCTGACCGGTATCGCGTTCGCTCGCGTTTCCTGTTGTTCTCTAGTTTGGGTTGGTCGAGAATCCACAGACGACGGCCTATTTTTCGACCCGTGGGAAAGTATTAATTGTGTGGGAGGTAGCGGATAGGGTATAGCTGCCGTTCCCCATCGACCCTAAACATCAATGACGGATCCAACTACCTATCGGACAAATCGCGACCTGTTCTCGAACCACTACCTCTCGGACCATCTCCGGAAGACGGAGCCTTGGGAGTCGGTCGACGCGGATGAGGTCCAAGAGGCCTACGACGACATCGAAGAACTCTGGGAGGAGAAACGCGATCGGGTCTCAGACTACAACGAGGCCCAGCTCGAGCGGAACTTCATCCGTCCCGTCTTCGATATCCTCGGGGTCCCCTTCGAGATCGAGGAGACCGTCCAGCGCGGCGCGCGCCGTCCGGACTACGGATTCTTCGAGACCGAGGCCGCTGCGGACGGAGCGTTCGATCGCGGGGACTTCTACGAGGAAGCGATCGCCGTCGCCGACGCGAAACGCTGGGGCCGCAAACTCGACACCCGAGGCGAGGAGAAACGCGACTACGAGAACCCGTCCTACCAGATCCACGACTACCTCGAGAAGACCCCCGTCCAGTGGGCTGTCCTCACGAACGGCGCCCAGTGGCGCCTCTACTACGGGCCGACCAGCCACCGCCTCGACTCCTACTACGAGATCGACCTGCCCGAACTCTTGGCCGACGTCGCGTCCGGCGAGGCCGGCATGCAAGAGTTCAAGGAGTTCTACTGTTTCTTCCGCCGCGAAGCCTTCGTCCCCGATTCGTCGGGTGACTGCTTCCTCGACGATGTCTACGACGAGTCCAGCGTCTTCGCCGAGGCGCTCGGCGAGGACCTCCAAGACAACATCTACGAGGCGATCCGCGTGCTCGCCGAGGGATTCCTCGAGTCGAACGACGACCTCGATGCCGAGGACCTCGATCTCGTGCACGACTCCTCGCTCATCTATCTCTACCGGCTCATCTTCGTGCTCTACGCCGAAAGTGAGGGCCGCGACCTCCTCCCGACAGAGAACGACATCTACGCGGACAGCTACAGCCTGAACGATCTGAAGCGCAGGGTCGTGTCGAACCGAAACGCGACCGGCCAGCAGTACCAGTCGTGGCAGACGAACCTCTGGGGCACGCTCGATGAGCTCTTCGAACTCATCGACCAGGGGAGCAAGGGAATGGGTATCGACCCGAAGCATCTCTACATCCCCGCGTACAACGGCGGGCTGTTCCGGACGAACCCGGAGCCGGACGACAGCGCGGAAGCGCGCTTCCTCTCACAGCACGAGGTCGGTGACACGTACCTCGCGGAGGTCATCGCCCTCCTGACCGAGCGGGAGGCCGACGAGGGCGAAGGGACGGTCTTCGTGGACTACTCCTCGCTCGACGAACGCCACCTCGGGTCGATCTACGAGGGCCTCCTCGAGTACGAGCTCGCCGTCGCCCCCGAAGACCTCACGCTCTCTGAGGGCGAGTACGTCGCCGCCGAGGCGGGTGACGGCGTCGCGGTCCCGGAGGGTGACGTCTACCTGCGGACAGACGCGGGCGAACGCAAGGCGACTGGCTCGTACTACACGCCCGAGTACGTCGTCGAGTACATCGTCGACGAAACGCTCGGCCCGCTCGTCGACGATATCCGTGAAGACCTGCTCGCACAGGACCCCTTCGGCAAGGAGGGTGGTAGCCAGTTCGCGGAGGACTTCGCCGAGCGCGTCTTCGACCTGAAGGTCCTCGATCCCGCGATGGGGAGCGGGCATTTCCTCGTGAACGCCGTCGACTACCTCGCCCGCGAGATCATCGACGCCCAAGAGCGCCAAGACCAGCAGGCCGTCGAGGCCGGCGAGGAGGAGCGTATCAGCGACCCCGTCACCGAGGAGGGCGAACTCCGCGACATCAACTGGGCGCGCCGAAAGGTCGCCCAACAGTGTCTCTACGGCGTCGACCTCAACCCGCTCGCGACCGAACTCGCGAAAGTCTCCCTCTGGCTGCGCACCCTCGCCGCCGAGCAGCCGCTCGCGTTCCTCGACCACCACCTCAAAACCGGGAACTCCCTCGTCGGCAGCGACATCGAGGACGTCCTCGGGGAGTCCGAGAACAGTGATAGTGGGCAGCTCACCCTCCAGCAGTCCTTCGACCACACGCGCCAGCAGGCCCTCGAGCACGTCATGGAGCGCTTCACCGACCTCCTCAGCATCGACAACGAGACCCTCGCCGACATCAAGGAGATGGAGGAAGTCTACGAGGACGTTCGCGAGGACCCGCTGTATCAGCACCTCCTCGCGATGGCGAACGTCCACACTGCGTCCGAGTTCGGCCTCGACGTCCCCGAGAACGCCGAAGAGCAGATGGCCGAAGCCTTGCGCGACGACTCGTGGGACGACGTCGCGGGCGAGGACTGGTTCCGGAGCGCGCAGGCCATGGCCGACGAGGAGGCGTTCTTCCACTGGGAGCTCGAGTTCCCCGTCGCGTTCTACGGTGAAGATGGGGAGCGGCTAGAGGATGCCGGATTCGACGCCGTCATCGGGAATCCGCCGTACGTCGAAACTAGCGGCATTCTAGACGAATATCTCCGTTCAAGTTACCAAGTAACGGAGTATTTTGTTGATTATTTTCATGCATTTATCGAGCAAGGAGTGAAGAAGTTGCGCGTTGGCGGAGAGTTCGGGTATATAGTGCCAGCCCCCTGGCTTACGATTGAGAACAAAACAAAGCTTAGAGAATTCACTCTCGAAAATACTAGAGTAGAAGAGATCGCTACATTTTCGGCATTAGTTTTCCCTGATGCAACGGTTGATACGGTTATTCTACACCTTAAAAAGGATACAGACCCCGAAGAAATTCTAGTGTCAGAACTAGATAATTCCACACCAACAATAGAAAAACGAGAGGTTAAGAAACTCTCTCAGAAGACAATATTGGAGACGGACTCAAAGAGGATTGATACCACAACTACGAGGGAAGAAACGAATATATTGGAGCGGATAAAATCCGTTTCAATTGATCTAAAAGAAATAGCAGAACTCAGTATCGGAGTTCAAGCCTATAATAGTTCAAAACACACCAAAGAACAGATTGACAATCGCGTATTTCACGCCACAGAGAAGGTGGACACGGACTATCTGCCGCAAATTTCAGGGAAGGACGTTAGTAGGTACGAAGTGAGCTTTGATGGAAACACATGGATAAAATATGGGACACATCTTCATGATTATCGAGATAAACGCTTTCTAACGGGACCGAGAATATTAGTCCGGCAGATCCCATCTGAGGGGCGATACAGAATTCAAGCTGCATTTACGGATCAAACCTTCTGTAACTATAATACGGTCCTAAATATATTGGTTGAAGACGAACGATATCCTGAAAAGTATATTCTTGCCCTTTTGAATTCCAGTTTGGTATCGTGGGTCTTCCCTCGTATCTCAAATAGTGTTGTGACAGATTCTTTTCCCAAGTTGTCGGTTGTTGACCTAGAAAAAATCCCAATTCGAGAACTATCTGAAGACGCTAAGTCAATCAACAATTCTCCCGAATTGTTGGACCGAATACGATCTTGGAAAGGCTGGAACAGTTCAGACGAACCCGCTCAACCTACCATACCCAATGATCCATCGTACGCTGAGTTACTCCCGGAGTTGTCGGGAACGCTCAGTAACTGGGTCGATAGCCGCCACGCCCTCAACCTCAATCTCCTCGACTACCTCGGCAACTACACGGAGGGTCCGAACCTCCCCAACGTCGGTCTCTTCCAGCCAACGTCGTCGAACATCCTCGACGCCACCACTGAGGACTACGACAAGCTCCAAGTGGAGAACGTCCGTACGAAGCGCGACGGCCACAGCGTCACGATCGAGGCGACGGCGCGCTACAAACCGGAGGACGAGGACGAGTTCGAGACGGACACCTGGGGGTACACGGAGACGGATTACGTCGAGGCGTTCACGCTCGCCGACCTCGCTGACGAGGAAGCCGCGCTCGTCGAGGCGTTCGTCCCCGTCGCCGTCGACGAGGAGATCGGCGGGTTCCGCGATAACGCCACGAAGACGAACTCCCTCATCGACCGCCTGAAGGCCATCACGCTCCCCGACATCGACGACGTCGCCGCGGACCTCGAACGCTACATCGAGACGAAAGAGCGCGCGGACGAACTCGACGCGAAGATCGAGAAGACCGACCGGCTCATCGACGAAATCGTCTACGACCTCTACGACCTCGATGAGGAGGAGATCGCGATCGTCGAGGAAGCCGTGGGTGACGAATGATCCGCTGTCCCAGAAGTTGATCTGGCTCAAACTGACCAGCAATCCGGCGGTTCCAGCGGAGGCTATTGTCCCAGTTGAATGCCGAACTCACTCCGTATTAACCGTCGAGCTGCGTTCTGGGTGAATCCGGCGAACCCGTCGACGTCGATTTGCGTCCGGACGGCGTGCGGTTGATACGGTTCAGTAGCCATGTTTCTGGTTCGGACGGTCCGAAGCGGCTCCCGAAGGCTCGCCACCGCGTAGGGGTTTGAGGTCTCCGCCATCGGCTGGTTGCGTGGGCGGACCCAGAGTTCCCAGTCGAACCCATCGGTCAGGATCGCGATGGCGTGCACGTCGAGATCCCTGTCAAGGTACTCGACCATATCGTCGCAAGCACGATCGAGCTTCTTCGGTGGCTTGACCTCCCCGAAGAACCGGAGGTCGCGTTGCATCGCTTCCTCGATCGAGATCGAGGTGATGCAGAAATCCGGGACGCCGCCGGCGCGCGGCCATCGTGGAGCGTACTGCTTCGGCTGCGGACGGATCGAGTACCCCAGTACCTGCTCGAGAACCGGAAACACGAGGTGGTCCTCGATGAATCGCTCCGGTTCCTGAATCAGGTGCTTCCCTTTCAGGTAGAAGTTCCCGTCGATGACCTTGTCGAAGTGTCCGGTGCAGCCCCGGTCACCGATCTCGTCGATGAAAGATTCGAGAACGTGAAGGAGACTCTGAGCGAGTGGGTCGTGGTCATCGAACGTGGTCGGTCGACTCGGCATGCCGTTACGCGAAGAACTCCCCCCGACTAGATAAATACCGCCTCCCCCACAGTACCTCTGTTACAACCACGACAGTCCCTCGTTTAATTCCTCCAGAAACGTGGGCTGAACCCGAGCGTCGGGGGGAAGCGCGAGCCGTTCACCCCGGCGGTCGACAATCGTCTCCTTGAGGAAGGGGTGTGCGGGGTCGAACGATGGGCTGGCACGGATGCGGTAGTCGCTGTCGATGGTGAAGAGCGCGGCGTCGAACGCGCGGTGATGCAGCGCATTGAGGACGAGGACGTTCTCGGCGTCCTCGGCAAGGTCGGGACGCTGGCTGCGCGGGAGGACGTGCGCGAGGTCGAGCAGGTCGTCCTCGCGGATGCCGGTCATCACGCAGGCGTGCCCGAAGCGCTCGAACGCCTCATCGCGGAACGCGTCGCTGACGACGGTCCCACTCGTCTCGTATGTCCGGACGCGACCACTGCGCTCGCGCGTCTCGCCGGTCGGCCACTGGGACACCTCGCCAGTCTCAACCCAGTGTCGCCAGACGTCCGACGCGCTCCGGTCGTCGTTCATCTGCGCGCGATCGTGGAGCCACGAGACGGGGACGGCCTCCGTGTTGAGGACGGAGAAGTGGAAGAGGTAGTTTGGGATCTGTGTCCCGGAGCCGTCTTGGTAGGAGCGGACCTCGAAGTGGTCGGGCGCGCAGAGCCCGCAGAACTCGACGACGCCGGACTCGGGCTTCCGGAAGACGAGGACGGGCGGCACTTCTTCACGGTGGCCGGACGCGGTGTCGTCGAAGGCGTCCGTGATCTTCCGGTTCTGGCTGGACTCGTCGTAGGGATTGTCCATCTTCGCGTCACCCCAGTAGTGGATCTCCCCACGGTTGACGGCTAACGTGTCTTCCCACGGGTCCTCGTGCTGGGACACGCCGCTATCGTTCGAGACGAGTACCAAGGCTGCCGGTGTATCTGCACGATCGGCGCCGAGGTCCCGAATACCACCGACGTTCTTGATACCGCTACTCAGTGGGCCCCGAATCCAGCGCAGGAACTGGTCGTCTGCGTTCCTGAAGCTCCCTGTATCACGGTAGACTTCGCCGACGCGGAACGCACGTTGCATGATGTTGTGTCAGTACCACCCATCTGGCAAAAGAACACCGGGGAACTCCATCCTCTCTCGGGAACGACAACGTGGGAGAAATTAAGTTCAGCCGCCACATCTGAACTCAGCAGTGTCCGATTGCGAATGCGGTTTCGATATCGGCGATCGAGTCAGCTTCGCGGGCGGTGAGGGTGAGCTCGTCAAGGCCAACCACCGACCGTCGGGTCAGTGTCTGCTCCACATCCTGACTGACGACGACCAGTCGAAGAAGCTCCCCGCAGCCGTCGTCGACCTGATCGACAGCAGCGATACTCTCCTTCAGAAAGGAGAGTTCGACGATCCAGACCGGTTCAACCTACGCGCCAAGGCGGCAGAACTCGACCTTGCCCACCGGCAGGACCGCTTCGTCGCACTGGAGAACAACCGGATCGATATCGCCCCCCACCAAGTGAAGGCTGCCCACCAGATCCTCACCTCCTACGACCACCGCTATCTCATCGCCGACGAGGTCGGCCTCGGGAAGACGATCGAGGCGGCAATCGTCATTGAGGAACTCGCTGCGCGGGGGCAAGCCGACCGCGTACTCATCGTCGCTCCGGCACCGCTAACCACCCAGTGGCAAGAGGAACTCCGCGAGAAGTTCGACACAAACTACGTCATCTACGACCGCGACTACGTCGAGGCGAAGAAGGACGCCTACCCTGCAGAGAACGTCTGGTCACACGAAAACCGCATCATCACCTCCATCGATTTCGCTAAACAGGAGGACATGCGCTCGGCACTGAAGAACGTCCAAGAAGATTGGGACATCGCACTCTTCGACGAGTCACATCACCTTACGGCTCGCCGTGAAGGAAAGCGAGGCGTCGACAAGACCGACCGCTACAGGGTAGGTGAAGCCGTCTCTGAAACCTCTGATGGTCTCCTCTTCCTGACTGGCACCCCACACAACGGAAAGCGTGATCAGTTCTACTTCATGATCTCGCTACTTGACCCCTACCGCTTCCGCGACGAGCACGACGTCGACAAAGAGGGGCTGCGAGACCTGATGATCCGGCGACTGAAGGATGAGATGTACGAAGCCGACGGGTCTCCGATGTTCCCGGAGAAAAACATCCAGACGCTCCCAGTCGAGTTCACGCCAGAAGAGCGCCAACTCTACGACGACGTTACGGAGTACATCACCGAGTACTACAACCTTGCCAGTCGGGAGGAGAACGACGCTGCAGGGTTCGCAATGGTGCTGTACCAGAAGCGTCTCGTTTCGTCGATTTACGCGATTCAGCAATCGTTGAAGAATCGGATGGAGTCAATCAAAGCAGGCGGTGCCGACCCGTCCGACCTCTCCCCAATAACGAAGAGCCTCCTTGATGAGTACCGGGAAGACCCCGAGATGCTGACGGAGGCCCAGCGTGAGCACGTCGAAACAGAGCTTGGTGGGGCAGTTGTCTCTAGCGATCCGGACAAAATAGAGGAAGAACTTGCGATCGTTCGCGACCTGTACAACCAAGCGAAGGCGATCCCGGTTGACTCGAAGGCGGAACGACTGCGGGAGTACGTCGACGGGATTCTGGAGGAGGACCCTGACGAGAAAATCCTCATCTTCACCGAATACACGGACACACTCGAGTATCTCAAAGGCCGAGTGTTTGGGGACAGAGATATTGCGGAGATCTACGGCGACCTGTCTCAGTCCCAGCGTCAACAGCAGTTCAAGAAGTTCGAAGGACCGGCGAACGTGATGCTCGCCACCGACGCCGCACGAGAGGGACTGAACCTGCAGTTCGCCCACATCATGGTGAACTACGACTTGCCGTGGAACCCGACACGGATCGACCAGCGGATTGGACGGCTTCACCGCTACGGTCAACAAGAGACCGTCGAGATCCGGAATCTCTTCTTCAAAGATACTCGTGAGAGCATCATCCTTGAGCGACTCCTCGAGAAGATTGACGAAATCGAAGAAACGCTGGGTATGAGCTCGGACGTCCTCGGACTCGTTCTCGATGATGTCGATCTCGAAGATCAAATCATGTCTGCGCTTGCGACCGGCCAGAGTCCTGATGCTGTCGTCGACGATCTCGAGGCGATCGTCGAAGACCAAGAAGAAGCTGTCCGACGGGTCGATGACGAACTGCTCATCCGCGATAAGTTCGATCTGAGCGAAGAGGACAAAGAAATTCTCGATATCGTCGAGGAGAGTGGTGCTGATACGGTCAGCGATGAAGATGTCGCATACCTCGTCAAAACCGTCTGCCAAGAGTTCGGTGGAGGCCTCAGGAACGTCCGTCCCGGTCCTGCCGAAGACGGTGGTGACGTGTTTGACTTGGTCGTTCCGAGCCAACTCACCGGCGACGATATCGAGAGTCGGTACGATAGCGCAACGTTTGATCGGGAAAACGCGCTTGTCGATGAGACACTCGAATTCATCACTCTCGACCATCCTGTAGTCCACTCGATGATGGCGTACTGTCTGGATACGGATGCGGTGGGTGGACAGACAGCCATCCTCACCGGGGGAAAGCAACTGGAAACACCGGGACTGTTCTGTAACTACCGGATTGGCTATCTCTCAGGGACCGGTGACACGGTAACTGAGAAACTCGTGCAGGTCTACGTCACACCAGATGGAACGACGAAGACAGAGAACATCGATATTACTGGTGGCTTGCCTGCATCAGCAGTTGGCGATCACCCGTCAATCGACACTGTAGCCGGGCAGGCAGAAGAGCTCGTTTCGGAAGCAGATGATGTAGCTCAGGAGCTCATCAACGATCTCGCACAGGAGGCACGAGAAGATCGGGAACGTGAGGTCCGTATCCGCCGAGAGCACACAGAGAACTACTTCGAGTACCGAATGGAGGACCTCGAAGAACGCATTCAACAGTTCGAGGAGCGTGACCGCTCGGGCGAGGACATGAGCGCAGTGCTTGCAAAGCACCGAAGTCAGCTCGCTGAGTTGCGCGAAAAGAAAAACACCGAGATGGTCCGACTTAAGAGCGAAAAGCAGGTCGTACCGGACGAGCCCGATTTGATAAATATGGCTGTGGTCATCGACGCGTTCGAGAACTGACCAGCGTTCCGAACGGCTTTCGTCACTCCCGCCCATTCCTTCGCACGATGGATTCGGAGCTATCTGTAATCGACCTCTTCTGTGGCGCAGGAGGACTCTCTGAAGGGCTCCGACGGGCCGGCTACGGCGTTCGATGGGCGGTCGACCAAAACGAGTCCGCCGTCGAAACGTATCGAGAAAACCACGGTGACCACGTGATACAGGCAGATATCCGGGATACGGATCCCGCAGTCGATGGTCCCGATATCGAACCCAAGGAACTGGACCTCGTCGCAGGTGGTCCCCCTTGCCCCTCCTTCTCCACGATCGGCCGCTCGAAGCTCGGGTCGCTCGCAGACCGTTCAGTTGACGATGATGACCGGAACATACTGTATCTCGACTTTCTGCGGTATGTCGACCACTATCAACCACGAGCGTTCATCATGGAGAACGTTCCAGGGATGCTGACGGACACGGTAACTGTAGAGTCTGACACTGTCCAAGAGTCTCTCCCCATCGGGCAAGGACACGAGACTGAGCGATTCCCCGTCGGTGAGGAGGTACCGATGGCCCAGATCATCACCGAGGAGATGGAGAGTCTCGGCTATACGGCTGACTGGGAAAAGGTAGACGCTGCAGCCTACGGTGTCCCCCAACACCGAGAGCGACTCTTCTTTGTCGGGTGCAGAGAGGGATCAACGCTGCCTGATCTGGAGGCGTGGCAGACACACCGTGAGCCGTCCGACCGAGAGAAGGACAAGCCGATGGCGGTCAGACCGGAGCTCAGAGACGGTGGAGACGCTGCACAGGCGACCCTCGGAACGGGAGAGAGGGATGTGCTTCCTGCATTTGAGCGTGACCGTGACACGAAACGGCCGTATCTGACCGTCGCCGACGCGATTCTCGACCTCCCTCCGATTTCGCCCGGTGGAGAGATGCCACCAGTTCAGGCAACGGAGTACACGCTTCCCCCGGTGTCGCCGTACCAAGAGTGGGTTCGAGACATCCCCGACGAGGAGGAATGGGACGACCAAGAACTTCGTAACCACGACGCCCGTTGGCACAACCACCTCGACCTCACAATCTACAAGCTACTTGGTCACGGCGTCGGTTGGAACATCGGCCAAGTGAGTACAGCATTGCAACCGTATCGCGACGACGTTTTCCCAGATAAGTATAAGAAGCAAAATCCTGCTCGACCGGCGTCGACGATCCTCGCGCACATCCAGAAGGACGGTCACATGTTCATCCATCCAACTGAGGCACGCTCGCTCTCTCCCCGAGAAGCGGCTCGCCTCCAGTCCTTCAGGGACACGTACTGGTTCCCCGAGAGCCGAACAAACGCCTACCGCTTGGTGGGTAACGCGGTTCCCCCAAGACTTGGAGAGGCAGTAGGCGTCGCGGTTAGAGAGACAGTTCTCTGTCGCGACTAAGCTGTTGTCTCACTCTGGCTGACCTATCGATCTGAGCCGAATCCACGTCGCACGCGGCTTCACCGCCTACCAGCACTACGGCGCCGTCTGTGATCTCCCGACAGCAGTGAACCAGTCCATCCAGGAATCCACCGCCAATATCGGGACAACCAGTCGAAGAGCACCAGGTCGTGACGAGGACTCGTCCCCCCATACCCCTTCAATCATCGTCGCACCGGCCGTCGACGCCCAGTACCGCGGCGAGGACACTCTCGGCGAGACCCACGCCGAAACCCTCCAGGCCCGAACCCTCGCCCGGTTGGCGACCTACGCCGATGGGTACGATATCCCGGTGCTCGTTACGCGAAACGAACGAAACGAATTCACCGAACCGGTCGCGACGATTGCTGACCACCACCTCGAGTGCGAGCAGACGCGGATGGGGCCACGGGTCGTCGGAGAGGAGTTCGAGACGCTCGTCTATCCCGTCGACGATGGCGCGTACTACCAGACAACGTTCGCCTACTGGCGCCAGCTGCTCGCAGCGCGCGACGCAGGTCGGCGTTGAACCAACGACGCCGTCAACGCCGACCCCGGAGGGCGTCGGGACAGGCGTTACAGCTGACGGTGAGACGGTGTCGGCTACCGCGGATCCCCTACTGGATGCGTGGACGGCGACCGGAGCCGGAGGCCAATAACGATGGGACGCACAAACCCGACGTACCGGGATGCACTTCGGGCCATCGAGGAGCGCTGGGCGGAGTTCCGGCGGGCGCTGCGGCGTCGCGACCAGCCGCGATTCGACCGGCTGTTCGAGTACGCCCGCGAGCACGCCGACGCAAGCGGCCTGTTGAACCACCAGAATCCGTTGCTACCGGCGCTGTTCAGCATCGATCTCGAGCAAGAGACCAGACTCGACGACCACGAAGAGCGCCTCAAGGAACTCGAAGCCGCGGTCGCCGCACGCGATGACCAGGAGTCCGACCCACCGGACGCGAACCCGTGACGATGCCATTCAGCATCGACTTTCTGGACGACGGTCGCGTCCTGGAGTGGGAGGCGACCGCCGACGGCGCCGTCGCGACCGAGCGCGATGACTACACACCCCGTTTCTACGTCGCCCCTCGTGACCCAGAGACCGATCTCGACCTCACGACACTCCAGTCAGTGTACGACCAGCACCCGCACGTCGTCGCGACCGAACAGGTTGCACGACGCCCCGGCTTTCGACGGGACGAGGATAGAGTTCTCGCCCTCGACGTCTCCCACATCGACCGCGTCACCGCACTCACCCGGCAAGCGCGCCAGCTCCCAGACTATCCGGTCGGAGATCTCGCCTGCTTCAACGTGGACTTCTCTCGGGAGTTCCGGTACTGTCTCGAGGAAGATATCGATCCGACACCGGCGAGCGAGCTATCGACGCTCCGCCTCAGCGTCCCAGTGACCGAAACGAACAACGACATCTACGGAGAGCTGTCCGTCGCCGACGACACCGTCACCGGCCCACCGACGGATATCCTGACCGCTGTCCAGGGAGCGCTCGACGCACACAATCCGGACATCCTGGTCTGCTCGACGAGCGAGATCGTCCCGACACTGTACGAGATGGCAAGGGCCGCCGGCGTCGACGACTTCTCACTAAGCCGGTGGCCGGACGTCGACTACCAGCAGTTGGCGAGTCGGTCGACGTACTCGAGTTACGGTCGCGTTGGTCACTCACCGGCGCGGTACAACGTGCCCGGGCGGGCGATCATCGACGAGTCGAACACGTTCTTCTACGGGGAGACGAACCTCGACGGCGTCCTTGACCTCGTGTCGCGCTCGAAAAAGCCCATCCAGGAGGCCGCGTGGGCGTCAATTGGGAACGTCCTCACCGCGATCCAGATCTGTGAGGCCCACGACCGCGGCGTCCTCGTCCCGTGGAACTCCTGGCGCCACGAGTTCTTCAAGCCGATGGGGACGCTCCACGAGAACGTCCACGAACTCGACTTCTCCTCACTGTACCCGAACATCATCTGCACCCGAAACGTCTCACCAGACGTCATTCGGTGTGACTGCCACAGCGACCGCGACGACGTCCCCGGACTCGGATACTCGATCTGCGACGACCGCGGCTACCTCGTCGACATCCTCCAACCGATCATCGGCGCGCGCGACGAGATCAAGGCAGCCATCCGTCGCGAGAAACAGTGTGACGACCCCGAGGAGGACCGACTGGCGGAACTCGAGGGGCGGTCGGGTGCGCTGAAGTGGATTCTCGTTGCCTGCTTCGGGTATCAAGGATTTAGCAACGCGAAGTTCGGCCGCATCGAGTGCCACGAAGCAATCAACGCGTTCGCGCGCGAGATTCTGCTAACAGCGAAACAACGACTGGAGGCCGGCGGCTGGCGCGTCGTCCACGGCATCGTCGATTCGGTCTGGGTGACCCCGGACCCCGACGTCGACGACGATGACCGAGAGGATCTCAAGGCGCTCGCGACGGAGATCACGGAGACCGTCGAGATTCGGCTCGAACACGAAGCCCACTACGACTGGGTCGCGTTCGTGCCGCAGCGCGAGAGCGACGCCGGCGCGTTAACGAAGTACTTCGAGAAGGTCGCCGGCGACGACGAGTTCAAAGTGAGAGGCATCGAAGCCCGCCAGCGCTCGACCCCACCGTTCATCGAGGAGGTCCAGCGGGACTGTCTCGACCGACTCGATGCGACACAGTCACCGGACGCAGTCCTCGACAGACTCCGAGACGCGATCAATCGGCTCCATGCAGGGGCAGTGTCGGTCGATGCACTCGTTGAACGGAGTCGCGTCTCCAAACCACTCGAAGGATACACACAGAATACGCAGAACGTGGCCGCGTTGAAACGCGCTCGCGATCAAGACCTCGGCGTCCACCCCGGACAGGATATCGAGTACGTGGTCGTCGACGACAAGAAATTCTCACGGGACCGTGTCGCCCTCGCCCACGAAGCAATCGAGACCTACGACGCCGCGTACTACGATACCCAGCTCGTCAGAGCTGTCGAAAGCATCCTGTCCCCCCCTCGGGTGGGATCGGACCGATATTCGACGAGAACTCGCAGAGACACGGGTACCGGAGTTGACGGCGTTCGCGAACACCGGCGTGGAGTAGAGCAATCGAAAAGAGATATGCTGGGCCCTAGACGTCGACGTACTGGTTCTCCCACTCACGCCGAGCCTCAAGTTCACGTCGGCCACGTCGCGTGAGCGTGTAGGAGTTTGTTCGCTTGTCGACAGTGCCCTTCTCGACGAGGCCCTTCTCGACGAGGGTGTCGAGGTTCGGGTAGAGACGCCCGTGGTGGACCTCAGTCTCGTAGTAGGTCTCTAGCTCTTCCTTGATTTCGAGCCCGTTCGGTTCTTCGAGACCCGCGATAACGAAGAGCAGGTCGCGCTGAAAACCAGTCAAGTCGTGCATACCGTATACTAAACATATCGGAATATTAGTTAACCGGTTATACTGAACCGAGGAGAATACCCGACCCTTAGGGTCAGGATGAATCCGACAACTCCTACATAGTCTACCGTCGATAGCATAGCTGGATATTCCACGCCCCAATCCAAGTATTTACAGTAGAATACTACATAACCTGTTATGGAGACGTTTCACCGATGCACATCCACCGAACCTACCGAGCGAAAATCCTCAACCACGGCCAAGTGGCTGAGCTGCTCGACAGGCATGGATGGAGTGCATCGAAACTCTGGAACGTTGCGAACTACTACTCCCGAGAAGTCTGGGAGGATACCGGTGAGATCGCCGACGATTCGGACTTGAAAAGCGAGTTGAAGAAACACCCCAAATACAAGGGACTGCACAGTCAGTCCAGTCAGCGCGTTCTGGAGGAACTCGCTGAAGCCTTCAACTCGTGGTACGGCAAACGCAAGAACGATTCTCGTGCGAATCCGCCCGGCTACCGCAAACGCAACTACTACGACAACCACGGGAACCGAGTCCACGAAGAACATCCCCGTTCAACGGTGACGTGGAAGCAGAAAGGCATCCGTCACGACACCGGGAACAACCGTGTTCGGCTCTCAAAAGGCGCGAATCACAAAGACCATCCCCGCGATTGGGATTACATCCTCATCGAGTACGAGACACGTCCCGAGGCTACTGTTGAGAACCTGCAACAGGTTCGCGCTGTCTACGACAACGCAACGGATCGATGGGAACTGCACTTAGTGTGCAAACACGAGGTTGAGACGCCTGCCGTACCCGGCAACGAGACTGCTGGCATCGACCTTGGTATTTGTAACTTCGCGGCGGTCGCATACAGTACCGAGCAAGCCGACCTGTATCCCGGCAACCGCCTAAAACAGGACGGCTACTACTTCCCGAAAGAAATCGCCAAGTGCGATGATTCAGGCGGCGAAGAAGCTACTCGGCTCCACGCAAAGTGGTCAGAGCGTCGCACCCACTTCTTCCACTCACTGGCAAAGCACATCGTTGAACGGTGTGCCGAGAACGAAGTGGGACGCATCAACGTCGGCAAGCTCGCAGGTGTCCGCGAGGACGAAGACGGTGAGTCGAAGAATTGGGGTCGGCACGGAAACCTCGACTTGCATGGGTGGGCGTTTGACCGCTTCACGTCGATTCTCACCTACAAAGCGAAAGTCGAAGGTATCGAAGTCGTGGAAGTGTCCGAGCGCGACACGAGCAAGACCTGTTGCATGTGCAGGAGAGAGGACGACAGTCAGCGTGTTGAACGTGGCCTCTACGTCTGTGAGGCGTGTGAGGCAGCGTTCAACGCTGACGTAAATGGGGCGGAGAACATCCGGCTCGACATCAACGAAAGTAACTCCGAGTCTTCGGCCGGTTTGGACGAGGATAGGAGTACCGGCTGGTTGGCACAGCCCGGAGTCTACCTTCACGACCTCTCCCGAGGATTCCAACCTCGGGCAGAGGTGGTAGACTGCAAACCCTAATATCCCAATCCAGCGGTGCGGTGCCGTGGGGTTCCTCTGCGGTCACGCGGAGGAGGATGTCAATAGCCACGGGAGTGATTCACTTGGTCCAGATCGTCCTCTCAATCGCGAACAACGATGTGCAGGTTAACTGCCGGGTGAATTGGGCGATCGTCTGACTCATCTTTTTGCCTACCCCCAGAAAAGGTGTCCTCGGGAGGGACATCACACGCTCCACCCTCCCCATACCATCCTTCCATACGGTTTCGGGAACAGAGTGAGCCGATAGGGGAACCCGAACCCTCCCCCCCCGTCATCGATGTGTAAACGTCCTCGAGGGGGAGGGTGCCTGAGAGGAATATTGGCGATATAGCCAGGTTCCGGTGCTTTCAGGCGGTAGAAGTCCTAGGAGGTGGATTTAGAGTGGGTCCTAGCGAAGAACTATTGTCTGACGAAGCTTTAAGTATAAGCCATAAGTACCATACCCGTAGTAGGCCCAAAGGTAATACTAAACATGAGATGTAGTTGCTATTATTTGCGGCAGAATCTTCACCACTGCTAACTCCTCAACGGAGTAGAGCCTACCTCTCACACAGTCTCGAGCCTGTTTCTCCGAATCAAAGATCTGCCCGGCCATATCTGACGCCCGCGTATTCGTTCGATTTACACATCGATGACGGGGGGAGGGTGGTATTCCTTCCTCTACTCCTCGATCACCAATACGAGTGCGATACCAGGCTCTACAACAAACCAATCTCCTGCTTCAATTCCCACCCCACTTACTCCCTCTATTCAGTCGACCTGCCCAGTCTGGATTTACACATCGATGACGGGGGGTGGGCGTGGAATAACTCCGACCGCGCTACTTATTCTGAAATTCTCGCAACTGTGCATTCACGACTGACTGCAGTAACTCCTCTTGATCTGCAATTGCTTCCAGCCGCGTATCATCCACGATTCGATCCATAATCGCGTTCGGATCCCCCGTGAAGGTGAACTCCATATACATCCCGCCACCACGACCACGGCTCTTCCTCGACGTCGAAACTAACCCGTACGTCGAGAGTTCCTTCACGTACTTCACGTACGTCTCCCGCGTCATCTGGTCCGCGTCCAATTCATCCGTGACCCACTGATAGACCTTGAAGCCGACGGGGCTCGGCACCGAACCACCCGTCCGCTTCGAGTAGCGAGTCACAGCCGCAGTTGAGTACAGCGAAATCTTCTTCTGCGTTGTCAGCCCCTCCACGAGCTTCAACGACCGGTCCTTGTCGATCTCCTCTTGGGAATCACGTACGTGTTCCTCCCGAACTGCTCCGTCGCCTCGCTCGTCCGCTAAGTCTCCCGCACCTCGGAACAGGTCGATCGCCTTCCGAGCATCACCATGGCTTTGAGCGGCGAACGCAGAAACGAGCGGAATCACGTCCCCTTGGAGTGCGTCCTCCCGGAAGGCGTCTTTCCGGTTTCGGAGAATCTCCTGGAGTTGGTTCGCATCGTAGTCTGGGAAGTAGACGTCGCGAGGATTGAACGAGCTTTCTGCACGGCCATCGATATCCTCCATGAACTTCGGGTCGTTCGTCAAGGCCGCGACGGACACGCGTCCCTCTATCTCGTTCGTATTACTGGCCCGCGAGAGCTGATAGAGGAGCTTCGAGTACGCCGGCTCATCGTTCGCACGTCGACCCACTAGAAGATCAATCTCGTCGAGGATGAAGATGACAGAATCATAGTTCTCGTTGATGAGTTCGTAGAGGCGTCGGTACTTCCGCTTCGTCGACACCCCCGTCTCAGGAACGCCGATCTCGGAGTCCGTGGTGCTCGCGACAGTCTGAACCAACTCGTAGACCGCCTGGTCGAGCGTATTAATCGGCTGGCAGTTGATGTCTATGACCCCGAAGCGTTCGCCCTTCGACTTACAGAGGTCGATAATTTGGTGTGTTACTGCCCCGATGATGAGGGATTTTCCCGTCCCGGCGGGCCCATACAGTAGCATATTGGGGGGACGATTCCCTTGGAGGGTTGGCTTGAGATAGGTGACAACTGATTCGAGCTGTTCATCGCGGCCGACGATTCGTTCTTCATCGATGATCGTATCGGGCTCGACGAGGTCTCTGTTGACGAAGACGGACTCTCTCCCCTCCTCGTCGAACATCTCCCGTATCGTTCGTTGCCCGCTCCCATCGGAACTCTCTACGTCCTCTGTTTCTCCCGAAGCCTCTCCGCTCTTCATCGCTATCTCAGGCTCCTCCTTTCCACTATGTGCTTCTTCACTACCCTCCAATCTAGATTGACCCGTCCCACCGGAATCACTACCGACCATACCACCTGTGTATATCCAAGGCATAAAAAGATTCACCTCCTTCGATGTATATCGGCTCTGTACGAGTTCTCTATGGGCTGTATTCGTCAAAATCTCCCCATCCACACCTAACCACCGCCGATGTGACTCCTCCGAATACTCCTGTACACACCCCCCGTCATCGAAGTGTAAGTCACGATATTCCATTCAATCAAGCATCAAGTCATCTACGTATGGTGAATATTCCATTCCAGCTCTCACACCCCCCGTCATCGATGTGTAAATCATACCTCGAAACAAATTTCGACCACTATCCTTCACCTCCCTCGAGCAACCGCTCACTCGGGCCAGCACACCCCCCGTCATCGATGTGTAAGTCCCACCTCGTCATCGAAGCGCAAACCCAATCAAACGCCCCCCCCGTCATCGATGTGTAAACTTGGGATAGAGGGCCTCACCATCCCTCATAGCGATGCTTGGGAATCTACACCCATACGATGGTATCGCAGACCTGCTGGAGGATCTTCCCTGCGACGAGCAGGTTATGCGCTTCCAGGAACTCCCCCTCCCTCACTCTGGTACAACTCGAAAAAGGGATGGGGGTGTCGACCACGTCTTGCGGCGTACTCTCGCTCAGATTCAAATACCAGGACGGGGGTAAACCGATTGCTCATGGCTGACCCCTCGACCAACACTCCGTTTGACACTGACTCGGATGCCTCCTCAACCACGCCGCTCTACTCTCCTGTCACCACAACGAACATCTATCACGCCGTCACCGACCTCGGCTATCCGACCGAGTACGTCCCGATCGTCGCCCGTGCTCTCGACGAGTTCCAACTCGCGATTTCCGCCGCGAATAGCGGCCACTTCCTCCTCGACCAGCTCGTACCCCAAGCCGAACGCTTCGCAGTCCTCGACGTCAACCGAGTCACTGGACGCACCCGCCTCGAAGACCTCTTATTCTTCAGCGGCCCCTACACGAAGACGATTCTCACCGACGCGATCGGAATCGCGATGCCCGAATTCGAGGGCCCCGCTACCGGACATCCCAACCCAATGTCGCCCACCTCCTTCGGCGTCGACGACGACCACCACGATCTCGACCGTGAAGGCGAGCACAAATATGGATACGCCGACGTCGACATCGACGTGGATCTCGACTTCGCGCTCTCCTCGCTCGACGAGGATAGACTTCTCCCGGGAATCGACTCACACGTCATGCGTGCTGAAGTCCAACAGATCGCCGAACTCGCATTCGCTTTCTACCGGACTGAGCCCGGCTTCATGGACGAGTTCGATCCCGTCGTCGGCTGTACATTCGCTGTCCGGTCGGCTCCCCACGACGATATCGTCATGGCTGAACCCGGCCCGAGAACGGCCCCCCTCCCTAGTGGAACGCAAAGCATCTGAGGGTGTCAGAAACCGGCTCGAGTACTTCTCCTGTGGATTCGCACATCGATAGAGGCAGACCCAGGTCGGTCAAGCGGCGACAGGGATGGGTGCCATTGCCTCTGGGGAGGGCAAACCGAGAGTACTTCAGTTCGTTCGACGGTAGAACGAGCTGTGCGACTCACACGACTGGTTACCGACTATCTCCTCGGCTGGATAGTTCTCGCTGTCCTCGCCGGGGTCGTGTTTCCGCCGCTCGCGGGCATCACACGGTTCTCGACGCCGATACTCGTCGTGATGGTCGGGAGCACCGCCCTCCTCCTCTCGGTCGACGACGTGCGGTCCGTAAACCGTCGTGTCCTGTCCGGGATCCTTCTCGCACACGGCGTGATGCCGGTGCTCGCGTTCGGAATCGCTCGTAGCCTCGGACTGCCGCCCGCCATCACGGCTGGATTCGTCCTACTCGGCGCCGTCACGCCGGAGCTCGTTTCCCCGACGATGACCGCGCTCGCCGATGGGGACGTCGCGCTCTCCTCGATCTCGCTCGTCACGATCGGCGTCGTGAGCGTCGGCTACGTGCCAGCAATCGTTCCTGGACTGCTCGGCGGAACGGTCCACGTCGCCGGCGGGCGGCTCGTCACGGAGCTACTCATCGCCGTCGTCCTCCCGATGGCTCTCGCAATCTTCGCTCGGTCACGCTACGAGCGCGTCGTCGCTCGCTACGACAACTATTACCCGGCTGTCGCCGCCGTGATGGTCGTCCTGATCATCGGTGGGGTTGCCGCCGCCAACGCGTCCCTGCTCCGCGGCAGTCAGCTCGTCTTGCTCACCGTGGTCGGTACCCTATCCCTGAATGTGCTTGGCTACGGACTCGGGTGGACTGCGACGAGTCTTGCGGGTGGAACACCTCGAGAGCGAACCGCCGGGACGTTCGCCGTCGGGATGCGTGACTTCGCCGTCGCCGCCGCACTCGTCGTCGCTTCCGGCTTCCCCGCGGCCGCTGCGCTCCCCGCCGTCTGCTTCGGCATCGTCGAGATGGCAACGAGCGCGGGTCTTGCCCGTCTGACCCGTGCACGCTGAGACGACCGCATGCTTCGAAGGAGCGTGTCCCGATTCGTTAGCCGTCCGCGTCGAAGAGTTGAACGAAGAACGCGACTTCGTGGAAGAGGACCAACGGGAGGATGACCGCTCCGAGTGCGAGCGATCGGTCCGAAAGTCCGGCGGCATCTCCGAATCCGAGCACGACGAGGGAGACGCTAAGCGTCCAATTGAGGCCGAGGAGTGACGTGATTGCTCGCTCGAGCGTGCGTGTTCGTGGCCAAGACGGGATCAGGGAGAGCGATGATGCAACGCGGCTGACCGCAATGATGGCGCCGAGCACGAGGACGGAGAGGACCCACCACCAGCGGACGACCGTCGGAACGCTCCACGCACGGATCGCGAGTTCGACGACGACCCCGGTCGGGGTTCCGAGGACGACTCCTTCAACGATCGCGTATCCGGCCGTTTGGAGGTGCGGTCGATCAGACATCTGTCGCGCTGTCGTCGAGGGTGAGCGCACGGCGGCTGTTCGCGAGCACGAGTGCGATCCCGACTGCGGTAAGGCCCGTCGCGACGAGCGGCGTCACGTACCCGATGACGGCGAGCGGGAGGCCGATCGCGGGCACCGCGAGCGCGAGCAGGAGGTTCTCTCGGAGGCGCCGCCGCGTGCCGCGCGCAATCGCGAAGAGCGAGCGAACAGGCGAGAGGTCGTCCGCGGTGACGAGGGCGTCCGCGACGGTCGCAGTGAAGTCGCTTCCGGAGACCATCGCAACGCCGAGGTCAGCGGCGGCGAGCGCGGGTGCGTCGTTCGTCCCGTCCCCAACCATCGCCACCGTGCCGTACTCCTCGCGGAGTCGACGCACGAGGCCCTCTTTGGTTTCGGGGGCGACGTCCGCGTGGACGGCATCGATAGCGGGGTGGTCCGCGAAGCGGTGGGCTGCTGCGGAGTCGTCGCCGGTGATCACGACGACGTGCCGCCCAGCCTCGGCGAACGCCGACACCGTCGCCTCCCAGTCCGGCCGCGGTTCGTCCTCGATGGCGACCACGCCCCGTGCGACGTCATCCCAGCCGACGACTGTCGGGATCGCCCCCTGTGCGCGGACGGACTCGATAGCGTCCTGCACGTGCGCGGGCGTCTCCCAGTCGAGCGCGTCGAAGAGTCGTGGGTTCCCGACGGCGGTCGGATCGCCGTCGACGGTCGCGGTGACGCCGTAGCGGTGACGTTCGAACCGCTCGACGGACGGGCTATCGGACGACGCGTGTTCGCGGATCGCGGTCGCGATCGGGTGACTTGAACGCGACTCGACGGCGCTCGCCCGGCGGCGTACCGCCTCGGCATCGGCATCGGGGGCATAGATGGTGGCGACGCGCATCTTGCCAGTTGTGAGTGTGCCGGTTTTGTCGAAGGCGACGACATCCACGTTGGTGACGCGTTCGAGGATAGTCTGGTCGAGCACTGGGACGTCGCGGGCGGCGGCGGTGGCGAGTCCGCGTCCGATGGCGAGCGGCGTGACGAGCGTGAGTGCGACCGGGCACGCGACGACGAGGACGATGAGCGCTGTCCGAACGACCGTCTCCGTCGTCGCCCCAACTCCAGTCCACGCGCCGAGCGTCAGAACGGCGAGGACGACGACGAGCGGCGTATAGACGGCGGCGACGCGGTCGGTGAGCCGGTCGGCCGAATCGCCCTCAGTCTGGAGGTCCCAGACGAGACCGCGGAGGCGGTCGAGGGTGCTCGTCGCGCCTCCGGTGACTGCGATCTCGAACGCGCCGTCGGCGACGACGGACCCGCCGACGACGTCGTCCCCGGGGACCTTCCGCTGTGGACGCGCTTCGCCCGTGATGAGTGCCTCGTTGACCGTGCCGTGCCCCTCGACGACCGTGCCGTCCAGGGGGATGCGTTCGCCCGGCCGCACGAGGAGTTGGTCGCCGCCGACGCACTCCTCGACCGTGACAGATCCGGTCGTTCCATCGTCGTGGAGGCGTCGGGCGGTCGTCTCCGTATCGTCGACGATATCGGTGAGGTCCTGAACCGCCCGGCGTTTGTAGCGGGCACGGGCGTGATTCGCGATCGTGGCGAGGACAACGATGGAGGTCGCGACGTCGAAGAAGAGGTAGAGGCGGTCGAGGAAGAGCAGGGAGACGATCGAGTAGGCGTAGGCGCTGAGGGCGGTGAGCGCGATGAGAACGTCGAGGGTGAGGCGGCGTTCGCGGAGGCTGATTGCGGCCGAGCGAAGGATGGGGAATCCGACGCCGAGGACGGTGATCGTGGTGAACATCGCGACCGGGCCGTAGAGACCGGTGACGATCGCGTGATTGTCGAGCGCGTCGGTCGAGATGAGTCCGAGGTAGACGGGGTAGAAGAACGCGGCGTAGATGATGTAGACGGGACTGACCGCGATGACCGAGAAGATCGTGCGGAGATGGTCGAAGTCGAAGTCGTTGCGCTCGGTGGGCGTCTCCTTTGGCGTCGGGTCTGATGCCCGGTATCCCCACGCGGAGAGCGCCTCCTCGATCACATCGCGTTCGACTCGGGCGGGATCGTAGGTGACGCGGATCATCTCCGCGGTGTAACTCGCGGTGGCGTCGCTCACGCCGTCGAGTCGCGTCGCGCGCCGTTCGAGGTAGGACTCGCACGCCTGCGTGTGCATCCCACTGATCGAGAAGTACGCGGTCTCGGTGGTTGCGTCGGTGGTTCGGTGAGACGATGCGGTGTCTGTCATTGGGAGGGGGTATTCGGTCGGCTCACGGCGAGGGACGGAGCTGAATGATCGGGTGTGGGAGAGAGGGGCCGTTCAGTTCCATCTTGAGGCTGGTTCGTCGGTCGGATCTCGTCGTTATGTCGCCGTCCGTAATCGGGTCCAAGTGAACCCTACTAGTGGGTGCCAGATATTGAGCGGACCGCTCCAAGGTTGCGTGTTCGTTTGGCGAGACGACCGACTCGTCTAGTGTGCGTGGTCGGTCGCGTACGTCGTCGCCGTCTGGTCTGTTGCGAGTTCGACGGTGGCGTGGTCGACACCGGCGGCGCGGACCTGCTCGTGGACGCGCTCGCGGAGGCGCTCCTGTGCGTCGAGTGAGTCGACCGAGACCGAGAGGGCGACCGTCGCAACGGTGAGGCGACTACAGACCTGCCAGACGTGGCAGTCCGAGACGGCGTCCACGCCGTCGAGCGCGACGAGGTCGCTTCGGAGGTCGGCGACCGGGATCGGGCTTCGTTCGAGGATGAGGCCGAGACTGTCTCGGAGCACCGTGTAGGCCGACCAGATGATGACGACCGCGATGAGCGCGGCCGTCACGGGGTCGACGGCGCGGATATCGAACACAGCCACGATTGCGGTGGAGACGATGACGGCGACGGACGCGCCGGTGTCGCCGAGGAGGTGGTAGAACGCGCCGCGTTCGTTCAGACTGAGTTCGTCACCGTGGAGGTAGATGACCGAGGCCACGTTCACCGCGAGCCCACCAGTCGCGAGTACGATCGTCATACCGGGGTCGAGTTGGACGGGGTCGAGGAAGCGCTGGTAGGACTCGTAGAGGATGACGAGCGCCATCGGAACGAGGAGCGCGCCGTTGAGGAGGGCGGCGAGCGGTTCGAGCCGATGCAGGCCGAACGTCCACTCGCCGGGCGTCTCGTAGCGTTCGGCCGTATAGGTCGCGGCGAACGCCATGACGTAGGAGAGCGCGTCGAAGAGCATGTGGACGGCGTCGCTCAGCAGCGCGAGCGACCCGAAGAGGAGCCCACCCGCGAGTTCGACGACGAACCCGACCGTGTTGATGACGGCGACGACGCCGAGCTTTCGCACGCTCGCCGACTCGCCGTCGCCACTCTCGTCGTGGTCGTGCTCAGCGTCGTGGTCGTCGTGGCTGTGATCAGCTGGACTCCCGGCTTTGCGTCGCCCGGGCGAGTCCTCGTCTCCTGACTCGTCTGTGTCTCGTGCAGTCATCGGTCAGTAATTGCGTCGTGGTCAGTCCTCCCTGGTGGGCGTGAGGCGGGAGAGGCGCATCGCGTTCCCGGTGACGCCGAGCGTCATCCCGGCGTCGCCGACGAGTACGGCCGCCCAGATGGGGACGAGGCCGAACGGAACAGCGAGCGCGAGGGCGGCTTTCGCACCGAGGCTCACCCAGACGTTCTGCCGGATGACGCCGTTCGCGTCGTGCGAGAGCTCGTAGAGGTAGGGGAGCCGGGAGAGGTCGTCGCTCATCAGCGCGATGTCCGCCGTCTCGAGGGCCGTGTCGGTGCCCGCCGCACCCATCGCGACGCCGACCGTCGCAGTGGCGAGCGCGGGCGCGTCGTTCACGCCGTCCCCGACCATCGCCACGCCCTCATAGGCCTCGGTGAGGTCGCGAATCGACTCGACTTTCTCGTCCGGGAGGAGTTCCGCGCGGAAGTCGTCCACGCCGACCTGCTCGGCGATGGCGCGCGCGGTGCGCTCGTTGTCGCCGGTGAGCATCACGACGTGCGCGACACCGAGGTCGTGCAGACGGCTGACCGCCGCGTTCGCCTCAGGGCGCACCTCGTCAGCGACGGCGATGACCCCCTCAAGTTCGTCCTCGGTCCCGACGAGAACGACCGTCTTCCCCTCCGACTGGAGGTCGGGGATGACGTCCTCGAGGAGGTCGAGGCAGTTATTCCGCTCGCAGAGCCGCCGGGACGTCTGCGTCACGACGCCCCCATCGGTGACGGCGTGGACGTGCGAGAGGTCGAATCCGAGCTCCTCGAAGAACCCGGGCTTGCCCGCGTAGTGGGCCTCCCCGTCGAGGTCGGCGCGCACACCCTTCCCGGTGATCGACTCGAACTCGTCTATCGAGCGCTTCCCGACGCCGTTCTCGGTGGCGTGTTCGACGATCGCCTCGCCGATCGGGTGCTCGGAACGGGATTCCAGGCCGCGAGCGCAGCGTAGCACGTCTGCTTCGCTGTTCCCGTTGAGCGCGACGACGTCGGTGACGGTGAGTTCGCCCTTCGTGAGGGTCCCGGTCTTGTCGAGGGCGACGGCCTCAACCTCGCCCATCGATTCGAGGTGGTTGCCGCCCTTGATGAGGACGCCGTTCTTCGCGGCGCTCGTGATGCCCGACACCACCGAGACGGGCGTGGAGATGACGAACGCGCACGGGCAGGCGAGCACGAGGAGCGTCAGGCCGTAGACGATGGCCTGCTCCCACGCGACGCCGAGCGCGAACGGAGTGGTGAGCGTGACGAGGACGGCGAACGCGACGACGGCGGGCGTGTAGTAGCCGGCGAAGCGCTCGACGAACTGCTCGCGCTCGGTCTTGTTCGCCTGGGCGTCCTCGACCATCTCGACGATCCGCGAGAGCGTGTTGTCGCCCGCTTCGGAGGTGACCTGCACTTCGAGGTAGCCCTCCTCGTTGATGGTGCCCGCGTACACCTCGTCGCCGTCGGTCTTGTCGACGGGGACGGACTCGCCCGTGATGGGCGCCTGATTGACGGCGCTCTCGCCGTCGACGACCTCGCCGTCCATCGGGATCTTCTCGCCCGGCCTGACGACGACGATATCGCCGACACGGACATCCTCAACGGGGACGGTGACTTCCTGGCCATCACGTTTGACGGTCGCCTCGTCCGGCGAGAGGTCCATCAGCTCCCGGAGGGAGTTCCGGGCCTTGTCCATCGAGTAGCGCTCTAAGAGCTCGGCGACGCTGAAGAGGACGGCGAGCGTCGCGGCCTCCATGTAGAGGCCCTCGCCGAAGACGAGGCTCACGACGATCGCCCCCGAGATGGCGATGGTCATGAGGAGGTCGATGTCGAGGTTCCGGTTCCGCAGCGAGTAGTAGCCGTTGCGGACGATCTCTTGGCCGCCGACCGCGACCGCGAGCAAGAAGAGGACGTCCGCGAGCGTGAACGCGACCGGACCAGAGAGGACGCGCACGTTCTGGCCGCCGAGGAGGAACTCGAAGAGGAGGCCGAGCGCGACGAAACCGCCGCTCACCCACGTCTTCTTCGCGCGTGCACTCCGCCAGACGCTCTCGGTCGCCGCGACGTCGCTCCCACTGGAGTCGCCGGACGCCGTGGTCTCGGTGACCTCGTACCCGGCGTTCTCGATGGCGTGCGTGAGCTCGTCAGTCGTAGCGTGGGACTGGTCGTAGGTGACGATGACCGTTCCCGTCGTCGGCTGCGTCTGATACGTAGCGACGCCGTCGACTGCGTCGAGGGCCTTCTCGACCTTCCCCGCGCACGACGGGCAGTCCATCCCGGGAACGGTGAACGTCTCTGTTGTCTCCCCGACGCCGGACTCGACGGTATAGCCGGCTTTCTCGACGCGTTCGGCGACGTCCGCGGGGGTCGCGCTGTCCGTGTCGTAAGTGACGGTGAGCGTTCCCGTCGTCACCTGTGCGTCGACTGCGTCTACGGCGTCGAGGGACTGTACGCTGTTCCGGACTTTCCCCGCACAGGACGGACAGTCCATCTCCGGCACCGACAACTGCACCGTCTCCCCGCCCGAGAGATCCGCCACTTGTTCATTATCCTCGTGACCATGTCCATCATGGTCGTGGTCGTGCCCATCATGGTCGTGGTCGTGCCCATCATGGTCGGGCGGTTCGCTCATATTCGATGCTAGCCCACAGAAAGTTATTAATCCCGCTGTTAGAAACCCCCTTGATAATACCTCAACTTAACAATTGAATCTGGTTGAGTTAATAATTCTGGGGGTGTGGTTCGAGATAGCTGGACACTACAGCTACCCGAAAACCGGCCAGCATTTCCCCACTCACTCCCCACCGGAACGTATGAACGACGCCTCGAAGCAGGTCCGGTCGATATCGGTCGCTGTCGCACTCGCGATCGTCGGCTTTGGCATCGGCGCGCTCCTCGTCGCCGGAGGCGCCGGCCTCCTCGTCTCGGTCGGTATGCCGATATTCGAACGACCCGCACTCCAACTCGTCCTCAGCGCCACGCTCCTCCAGGGTGTTGCCTTCGGGAGCGTCGCGCTCGCGTATACCCGGCTCGTCAAGGGCTCGCCTCCGATCCCGGTGACTATCCCGTCACGGGGGGATATCGCGTGGGCTGTAGGCGGAAGCGCGCTCACGCTCATACTCTGGGTCGGCCTTTCCATGACGGTGACCGTCCTTGGCCTTGACTCGGCGACGAATCAGGTCGTGACGACTGCATCCGAGAATCCCGCCGTCCTCCTACTGATGGTGCCACTTTCCTACCTCCTCGTCGGACCAGGCGAAGAGCTCCTTTTCCGCGGCGTCATCCAGGGGCGACTCCGCAGCACGCTATCACCGGTTGTGGCAATCTCGCTCGCGAGCGCGATCTTTGCCCTCCTCCACGTCTCTTCGCTCTCCGGGGAGGGAAAATTCGTCTATCTCGGTGGCGTATTCCTCGTCGCACTCGTACTCGGAACCGCGTACGAGAGAACGGGGAACCTCTCAGTCCCGGTGTTCATCCACGCGACCTATAATGCCATCCAGTTTACAGTCGCCTATCTCACTCTCACACCGATGACCGGCGCGTTTCTCTCCTGAACGAGACACTGGGGCGTCACTCGGGGACCGCGGTGTCGTACTTGGCGAGAACGAGCACGACCCCGAGGATGACAGCCATCCCGATCGAGACCGTGACGAGACCGTAGAGCAGGAGATTGATCGGAGAGAGGACGAAAGAGACAGGACCGACTGTCGCGACGAGTCCCTGCTCGACAGCGTTCTGGAGGACGGACGCACCAACCGCGTATCCGAAGCCAGCGGCGACCAAGACGGCGACAACCAGCATCGCGATGACGACGCTCGCCCCGGACTGAACGGGCGCGCGCTTGGTCATAGCATTCTCTCCTCGTAGAGCCAGCAGACAACTGCACCCGCGAGTGCGAGGATTCCTGCACCGAGAACGGCGACTCCGCGTATCCAGTACGCAGTTAGACCCGAGAGACCGATTCCGACGATAGTGAACAGCCCACCCATCCCGAGTGCGGGTCGCGAGAACGTCTCAGTGTATCCAGATTCGCGCAGTATACCGACCACACACGTTTCGAGGAGGATCACTCCACCGACCGCGGCTGGAATCAGCGGCCCACCTATGAAGACGCCAGTCTCCGAGAGGACAATCCCCAGCGCGACGAGGACCGGCCACGGACTAATCAACCGAGAAATCGAAGTACCGGCGTTCTCTGTCATTGTTCGTCCATTTCGGCGTCGAGCATATGTGGTGACCGATCGTCGCTTCCTCAAGGGTGTCATCTCGGTTTCCCACGATGGCGTCCCGACGCCGATTACGGAGATAGGCTTATCGATGACGAGATGAATGTATATCATCACGAACGGGTGGCGGAACGCGCTGACTGCGAGAAGATCGTCCACGACCCCCTTGAGACGTGCAGCAAAGCGAGCGACCGTTGCGACACGGCCGCGACGCCGTCAGCGCCCGCGACCGTGACTTGAGACGTGCAGCAAAGCGAGCGACCGTTGCGACAGTCAACATCACCACTGTCGTGATGGTGGTCCTGATCACCGGCGGCGTCGCCGTCGGCTTCCTCCCGATTGTTGCGCTCCCCGCTGTCTGTATCGGAATCGTTGAGGTGGTGACTAGTGCCGCCATCGCGTGGCTGGTGACGCGCAACTAATCCAGGATTCACAGAGGCCCGGAGTATCTCTCGGATTGGATCGTCTGCGTATCGAAACCATAGGGTCGCTATACCCGGCCTGAAGTTCCGTATCGGGCTGCAGCTCTGAGGACAGAAAGAGGTTGATCTGAGGGAGTCAGTTTAGTTCGCTTGAAAGAAGGTGGCGTTAGCACGATTGACGGCGTAATACATAGCGCGTCTCGGTCGCGAGGGAGACGATCGTGTAGCGCACCGTTGGCATCGTACCCAACTAATTTGGCGTGGTGGTGACAACGCGGAATCATGTCCTCACAATCGAAGCGCGCTCTCCTCGCCACGCTTGTCGCCGACGCCACCTTGATCACCGGGTACGTCATCAGCGCACTCGTTCCCGACCGCCGTCTGTGGCCGATCGGTGACAGCAGGTGGCGGTGGTGGGTCAACTGGTCGGCTCTCTCGGTCGTCTTCGCCGGTTTCCCCGTGCTGGCCTACCGCGATTGGAACTCATCCAGCGTCACGAATACCTCCCTCCGTATCGCGGGTGCCCTTGTCTCTGCGCTCGGGATGGCGTTTTCTCTCTCAGCGTTGTTCGAACTCGGGTGGATGGAGAGTAGTGGCCGTGAGGGCGAACTCCGTACGGATGGCATCTACGAGTACACGCGAAACCCACAGAGCGTCGGCTTTGTCACCTTCATCGTCGGTACGCTCCTCGCCGTCAATTCCAGAAAACTCGCCCTCCACGGGCTCTTGACAATCGTCATTTACCTCCTCTTCCCGTTCGCTGAAGAGCCATGGCTCCGTGAGCACTATGGCGACGCATACGAAGCGTACTGCAAGCAAACACCACGGTTTCTCAGTCGAACATCGATCAGCCGGCTTCTCCGTGAATAATTTTCCACTGACCGCCCAACACCTACTGCAGCCCTTCCCTGTCCCTCACACAATATATCTGACAGGAACAGTAGAATACATCCTCGTGTGATAACTCGGGTCCCTGCATCTAATGATTCGATCATCTACTGTGGCGGTGTGAATCTCTTCCTCTGGCACCCTCCTGTCCTGCTACTGACTGGGGTACAGAGACTACTGTGGGGACTACGCGTTTCGAGAGTCCCGATAGCAAGCGGAGGCGGGGGTCGGGGATGCCGAGCGTGCGATTCCTACGCAACAGAGTGAGGTCAGTAGTCGGCTCACCTGTTGCGTAGGAATACCTTCTCACCTACCTCGCACTGCTGCGCCTCGCAGAAAACGCCCGACCTCCGTTCCAAGCCCCCCATGCCTCCTCTGGGGACGTCTACCTACTGGTAGCCTCGAGGAGGTATTTCTCACCGTCGAACCCGTTCGTGACGGCAGGCCTGCCGTGGCCACGGGGAACGTCGTTGGCAGTATGATCTTCTTCGTCACCACCAACGTGGGCGTGCTCGCGCTCATCCAGCCGCTCCAGATCTCGAGCGCCGTCTGGACCGTCCAGTACCTGTTCTTCCTCGCGGCGCTTGCCGTCGTCCTTCTCGTGCTCTACCGCGGCGTCGTCTCCCGTCCCATCGGCGTCGGCCTCATTGGGATGTACGGTCTCTACTGGGTCGTCAACTACCTCGGGTAGGGCGCGTCAGTCGAGTTGGAGGAACATGACGTTCGCGCGCCCGACGGCGTCGAAGTCCCGGAGGTCGTAGACGAGTTCGCGGATGCGCGCGGCGTCACCGCGGCAGAATACCGACTCGAGGCACCACTCGCCCTGATGGGTGTGGCTCGTCGCCGCGATCACGTCTTGGAAGTCGTGTTGGACCTGGTGGAGGTCACCGATGACGAGCGTGTGTTCGTAGTCGAAGACGACGGTCGCGACGACCTCGCCTTCGACGTCCTCGATAGTCGCGTGCCGTTCGACATACTCCTGCATTGCTTCCCGTACTGCTCGAGACCGTGACTCCATCCCCTCGGCTTCCCACGTCTTGTCGAACTCGTTGAGTAACTCCTGTGGAATATTGAGACTGGTGCGCATAGCCTATATTGGCTTGGTGACCCCTTAGTGGCCGTTATTACGGAGTCCCCAATTCGTTCTTAACAACTCCTACCTATCGTGGCGCCCTCGCGTTCACTACTGTGCTACATAACGAGGCTGTGTCTCTTTTGCTCGGGGCGGTCGTCCTTGGGGCCGTTCACGGGGTTGAGCCTGGCCATGGCTGGCCTGTCGCCGCGGCGTACGCCCTTGACCAGACGAACAAGTGGCTCTACGGCTTCGCCTCTAGTCTGATCATCGGTGTCGGCCACCTCATTAGTAGCCTGGCGATGGTGGCAGTATTCTTCTACGCGAAATCGTACTTCAGTCTCACCCAGATCAATGACCCGATCACCCCCGTCAGTGGCATCCAGATCGGTGGTCCTGTCAGCCTCGTCGCCGGCATACTCCTCATCCTGCTCGGCATCCGGGAATACGCGGGTCACTCTCACGAAGATGATCATCTCCACGGCGAGGCGGGACACACAGACGAAACGCACGAGCATGACCATGAGGTGGAGCACAGCCACGGCGGCGACCACGACCATGACCACGACGGTGCCTCGACGGCAAGCTCAGGGATATTTACTCGAGTGAAGAACCGTCTCACGAGTAGCGGGCATTCACATGACCACGGGGAACTTGATCAAGCGGCAGAGCGCGGGCTTTTCGGAATTGCGTGGTTCGCGTTCGTGCTGGGATTCGCCCACGAGGAAGAGTTCGAGATTATTGCGATGTGTGCAGGCTCGCAGTACTGTCTCGAACTGATGAGTGTGTATTCGATCACTGTCATTCTGGGGATCGTCGGCCTGACCATGCTTCTGGTCGCTGGCTACACTCATTACGAGGAAAAGGTTAACCAGTATACGCCGTATCTCCCAATCTTCTCGGCTGTGGTCCTCATCCTCATGGGCCTCGGATTCATCACCGGACTCTACTGACCACACTCAGGTATTGGTAGGTATGCGTGTTAACCTGGCAGTTCTATCGGATGCATATGATGTCGCAAGAATCGTGCTAGATACATAGCGCGCCTCAGTCGCGGGAGAGACGGCCGTGTAGCGCACTGTCGGCGTCGTATCCAAGTTATTTGGCGTAGTATTGACAACAAAAGGATGTATGTCCTCGCGATCGAATCGCGCCCTCCTTGTTACGCTCGTCGCCGATGCCACCTTGATCGCTGGGTACGTCATCAGCGCACTCGTTCCCGACCGCCGTCTGTGGCCAATCGGTGACAGCAGGTGGTGGGTCAACTGGTCACCTCTCTTCCCTCTCGGTCTCGAAGTCGCTACTCTTGGCTGCTTGCCCAGCTGTCGCCTTCCCGAACTCTGAGAGTTGACGATTCGGCGCCGATATCTCTGCCGGCCCATTCGAGCCTATCATCGGCTGATTAGCCCGACCGCCCATCGAGTAGGCAAGGTACGAATTGCCACCGAGTCCGCCGACCATTGCGGCTGCACCGGTTTTCGCTGTGAACGAACCAACTTTCCCACCGCTCCTCGCGCCCTTCTTGCCCGTCTCCACACGGCGCTTTCGCGCGGAGTTCTTCGTGACGTTGGTCTCGGCGGTCGCGACGCGTTCGCTGGCGTCCTGCTGATTGGCCTTCGCCGCCCGGAATTTCTGGGAGAGGTTGACCGACCGACTTGCGCCATCCGTTCCCATATACGTCATCTTCTGGTCGAGGGTATCGGGGTCGGTCTTGAACTCTGGTGTCTGGTCTTCGGTGGGCTCGGCGTCGAGGAAGCCCTGCGTTTTCGCCTCGACCATATCCATCTCCTTGCTCGCCATCGCGTTCTGGATGAACTTCGCCTGTGACGACGCCGATTGGTGGTCGGACTCGGCCTCAGAGAGCGCCGACTGTCCCGTGTTCAGCTTCTCCGACGTTCCGTAGTAATTCACGTGGTTCATCGCACGCTGGTGTGCGCCCTGTTTCACGTCGCTGACAGCGCCTTTCGCACGCGCGGTCATCCGACTCGCGAGACCAGACCCGCCGGCCCCGACGTTCGCACTTCCAGCACTCCCCGCGCTCGTACCCGAGGAGGCCGTCGCGCTCGAACCGCCCGATGAACCGCCAGCGGCCGCCCCACCAGACCCACCGGCAGCACTCCCGGATCCGCCAGCGGCCGCCCCACCAGCAGCGCCAGCGACCGCGCCGCCGACGGCGGCTGTGACAGCCATCGTCGCGACGGTCGCCGCCTCACCCGCGCCGATGGGCTGTCCAGCCCACGAGATCAGCTTCCAGATAGTCACGATCAGCATCACCGGGAAGATGAGCATCAGTCCTAATTCGGCGAAGAACAACCCGATATTCCCGCCAACACCACTCCCCGCAGTCTGGAGAATTCCACCCTCCTCGATGACCTGGAAGGTCAACACGAGGATGGCGATGATCGGCCCGGCGAGCAGTGAGAAGACACCCATCCGCATGAACGTCGCGCCGACGCTCCCGACGGACTTGAAGGGACCGCGGCCAACGAACCAGACGACCGCGAAGAACGGCGTTCCGATGTAGACCATCCAGACCATGAACCAGCGCAGGAGCAAGAAGAACGTCGCCAGCAGTAACCCAATCACTGCCAGGATCGCCGCGACGATCGAGACGACGAACTTCACCGACCACGAGCCGAACGTCGCCGACGTGCCCAACAGGTCGTTCTCGAATCCATAGTTCACGCCACCCGGACTCGGGTTGATGTTGAGGATGGCGACTGTGACGGCGTTCGTCGCATCGATCGCGAACCCCCACGCCGGCTGCGAGACACCGATGAGTAACAGCACCATCACCGTCCGGACGATGAGTTCCATCAGCCCGGATTCCCGGTCTTCGCTGAACGGCCACGCGATGAGCGCGAGCGCGATCATAATCGGGAGGAGGACCAACGATATCTCGAACATTCCCGTCCACGCACCACCCGCCGCCGACGATGCGTACGGATTCGGGATCTTCAGCAAGCCCTTGATGAGTTCATCAGTGAGCGCCGTCGAGAGCTCCGTTGCCGCATCCATCGCTGTCTGAGCGAGCCATCCCCAGATCGCCTCCGCGACTGACCCCGCCCAGCCGACAATATCAACCATCAGCTGCCACCGGCCGACGTCGATGAATCCCTGGACTTCCCGCCGCTCGGCGTCGCGGCGTTCGACGGCGTCCGGTCTCGGGCGAGTTCACTCGAGAGCTCCATATCCAACTCCCGATTCGTAACGTTCGGCATATCTAGCAGGGATAACTCAGACCCAGTCGACTCACCAGCCACGTCCGTTGGTCGAGGCGTCCCCTCCCGCTCCGCGATGTACGCCCACGGGTTGAGGTCGTTGTCGATGACGGTGTGCTCGAACTCCCCGGAGTGAACCTCGAGACGACGTCGCCCATGCTTCGTCGTCGACAACAGACACCCGGAGAATCCTGATTCCTGGCCACGCGGAGCCGACTGGAGGTACTTCACTTCGGCCGGAGAGAGGTCGAAGTACTCCTTCGTCGCGTCCGAAACTGATTGTGCGTAGAACAGCATCTTGATGTCACAGTTCTCGTAAATCTCGCGGCGCTCCTCCGTCCGCAGGAACTCGTGGGCCGTCTGACTCATCAGCGTCAGCCCAGCGTCGTAGTGCCTCGCGTGACGGATGAAGAGGTTGATCAGGTCACGCGTCGACTCCCGGCCTAGGAGGTAATGCGCTTCGTCGAACGTGACGTCGAAGCGGTTCGGCGAGCGCTTCGCTTCGAGGTACGCCCACTGGAGCATCGCGTGGAGGATGAGCGGCATCTCGCCGGTGTCCGCGAACGAGCTCATATCCATCACGACGAGCCGCGAGTTCAACTCGAGGTTCGTCTTTCCGTTCAGATTGTGGTTGATACCGCCGGGCTTGAACGACTCGAACTTCGGTTCGAGTGCCTTCGCAACCTCCTGGTGTTTCTCAGAGGGGGTGAACACCGCCATCGGCACAGAGATGTGCGTCTCCGTGAGGGGGTCACCATCTTCGGACAGCACACCCATCTCGCGGAAATGCTCGAACTCCGCTTCGTCGACGAGCCCCTCCTCGAGGGCTGTCTGATACCCACCGTGGGTGATAACCTGGACGCCCCGGATGAGGTCGTCGATGATCGGTGACTCGTTCGCGTACGTCTCGTACTTCCCGAGGACGATCCCCTTCGACAGGAACGCGTAGTGGACTGCCTGAATCAGCATCCCCTCTTCGGCGGCGGGGAGGCCGCCCCGGTCTTCGTAGTGCGTGTTCAGCATCTCAACGACCGAGCGCACCGTCAGCGGATACGTGTCCTCAGCCGCACCACGGTCGCCCGACGGCGGCTCGATATCCATCGGGTTGACCTTCTGTGCGCCGCCGAAGCGGATGACCTCGCCACCGAGCTTCTTCGCGAAGAACGGATAGTCATCACCCGCTGGGTCGAACAACACACACTGGACGGCCGGATCGGCCAGCAGACGGCGGTAAATCTCGAGCTTCCGTGCATAGGACTTCCCGGACCCCGTCTTCCCGGAGATAACCATCCCGAACCCCGAGTGCGAATACCGATCGATGATGACTGGCCGACTCGTGTCGTCGAATCCCATCATGATGCCGTCCTCGTCGTAGATCGGTGGCTCGACGAGATTGAACAACGTCGCTAGTGCCTCCAACTGAATCGGGTGGGCGTTCTTGATCGTGTCCGTCGCGAGCGGCACGATGGTTCCGCTCCCCTCGATCTGTTGGTGTTGCAGGACCGTCGTCTCAACGTCTTGTTCGGCGAGGATAGTGTCGACGCGCTCGCGCATCGCTTCCAGTTCCTCGTGGGAGTCCGCGATCAACTCCATGTAGATCGCGATATCGTACACCTTCGTCGTCCCCCGAATCACGTCTTGGAGTATCCGGAGGAGGTCGTCGCGTTCAAGCTCGTCTTGGTGGGTATCCGTCCGGCCCTTCCGGCTCTTGAGCGTGAGCGCCGTCGTCGTCTGCGTGTAGCGCCGCTGGAGCTGCTGGCGCGTCTTCACCGCGTCACGCGGCGTGACATGCAGTGAGAGCCGCAGGTCGACGTCAGCAATCGTCAGCGGTACAAGCCATCCGAGATCGACCTTCCGCGGAAATCCCGTGACGGTCAGTATCTGGGTGACCTTCTCATCGCGAATCTGGAACGTCGGATGGCGCTCCATCGCACGCGGTGCAACAAGCTTCTTATCCAACGTTTCACGCTCTTCGAGGGACTCGATAGCCGAGACGAGCGGAACTTCCTCAGCCTGCAACTGGTAGGCCGCCCACTCGATGTTCTTCCGTGTGGCGTCCCGGTTGAGGAGCTCCAAATAGTCGAGGGCGAGCTGGGTCTGTTCGCCTGAGAGGTCGTCGATCGGGATGCGCTCAGTCTCATCTCCCTTGGCATTGTTCCGGCCGAGGAGTTTGTGAAGCGGGTTCATTGTTTGGCCTCGTTTCGCTCGTCCGCCGCGTCCGCGTTCGCCGTCGCGAGCGAGTCGCCGGCAACCGCATGCTCATTACTGTCACCGCGATCGGCTTCCGCGACGGGAGGGTTCTCGCCCTGATCATCGACCGCTTTGTCAGCGATGCTGTCCGTCTCAGCCCCCGCCAGCCCGCCATCAGTGAGTACGTCGACGTCAGATTCGAGAATGGTGTCGTGCTTTGGGGCGACCGTGGAGAGCGTCGAGAGGTCGATTTTCTGGCGAGATCGAATCGCGAGGATACCCCCCACGAGCAGCGCGAAAGTTCCCACCGCGTACACCTCGACCGTGAATGTCGTGATAGCCGCGTTCGGGTTCCATTCGTACGGATACGCCTCGAGGAAGAGCCGAATCGCTAGACCTCCGACCACGGCTCCCGCCACTGCTAGTCCCTTCGTCTTTCGTCCCGCTGGGAAGAGGACGACGAGACTCAAGAGGAAGGTCGGGAGACTCGCTGCACCCATCGCGAACGATATCGTTCGAGCCAGCCAGTAGAGGTCCGTTGCGCGTTCGACAGCCCTCATCGACCAGATGAACCCACCGAGGGCTCCGGCTCCGAGTGCCAACCCGAGGAGTCCGAGGAGAACACCCGCAAAGACCTCTCTCGGGACGACCGGGCGACGTCCGTGGCCGACCGGCCCAATATTCCGAGCATACCACCGCAGGATCCGTGATTTTGAGACGCGCTCGACGAAATCCGGGTGGGCGTACCCGCCATCATCAACGGGTGCGAGCGGTTCGGCGTCCGGCTCGCGCTCGATCTCCGGGTTCGTATCGGAGACACGACTGAATTCAAAGCCGCCATCCTCGTTCGCTTCGGCTTGTGCCGCCTCCTCAGCGTCGTACGCCGCGTCAGCAACCGCCTGCACGTCTTTCGTAGGGGCCGTATAGTTCCCCTGCGTGAACTCGACCGGTGGCTTCTCGCCGTGGTACACCTCGTAGAGTATCTCAAGGACGGCCGGGCGAGTGTCGATAATCTCGGTCTTCACCTGTGTCTGTGGGAGTTTCGAGGCCACACGCTGCGCGCGCGCCATCACCTCTTCGATGCACGCGGCCTCGTGAACGGCATCAACATCGTACCCACCGGGGAGGACGCCACGAATTTGTGCGACGAGCCCATTATCGTCATCCTCATTCTTCGCGACGGAGACCGCGACGTAGAACTCCCGGTCCCGAATCTCGGCGACGTCAACGACCTGCCGAATCCACTCCGCATGGTACTTCCGGCCGTAATCGAGCAGCGGTGACTCGCCAATTTCGTCGCTCTCGTCGTCGCTGTCTCGCGACCCGATTAGCGGCCGGTCCGTATTCTCGAACCGCTCAACGTATGGTTCCGGATCGTACGCAGTCGTCATGGAGAGGATCTGCGTCGGGAATTGGACCCCGCGCAGAAACGTCATGAACGAGAGGTAGAGGCTTTCACGGCGTTCCTCTGAGAGGATGAGCCACTCCCGTGGCTCTACTCTAACGAGCATCGCATAGGTTGTCGGCGTCTCGACGATGCCGCCATCACGGACATTCTTGAAGTCCATGAGGTCAAGCGTCGAACCGGCTGATTCGTACTCAGTCATATCTGTCTCTGGTCGTCATCGTCGTCGCGACTGGCCAGTCCGCATTGAGGCCAGTACCCGCAGTTGATTCTGTCTCCGTTCCCGAGCCCGTGTCCACATCTACGACTAGGCCATCGCTCTCCTCGCCGTCGCCCACAGCCGCGGTATCTGACGTGAGACGCCCTGTAATCCATTCCTCGAAGGGCTCCCGATGGGCGATTTCATGTTCGCCAGCCGCTGTCGGCTTCCAGACGTAGTCCGTCCGACCGCGGACGTGGCGAGCCAACGCCCCTGCATACCGAAGCGGGCGCTGTCCCTGGGGCGTCCGGACGTAGATCCCATAGCCGACGATGCCGCCGAGCAGCACGAACGGTGCCGTCACAAGCAGCGGGAAACCGATCGCGTAGAGGACAATCGGTACGATGAGCGGCGGCCCGACTGACTCCGCCAGTTTACGGACTGATACGCCGAACATCTTCGAAGCGAGCAAGTGCGACGCCATCGGGATATCCCGACTCATGCGTGCAACTCTCCATCCTCGTCCTCGACCGTGGTCTCGGTACCACTCTCGCGTGCAGTGGTTTTCCCGGCTTCGGCCTCCGCGTCAGACGCTACGAGGACCGTCTGCGTTTGGAATTCAGCCGGCCAGGTCTGTTCGGTGGTGCGCAACCGCTGCTCGGCTTTCAACATCAATCCACGCCACGTCAATCCGAGGTCTTCGCGAATCGTATTCAGCCACTCGTACTCGTCGTCGGACGGAACAGAAATACGAGTCACCGGGCCCTTCGTTCGGGTCATACGTACCCGCCTCCGTATTCGTCCTCGTCGTTCTCTTCATCGTATCGTGGGTCGACGATGTCCGCGTCGTCCTCATAGTACTGAAGCGAATCCTCGGCAGTATCGTGAGTGTCACCCGGGTGGCGCAATATACTGTCATCGTCAGCGTCGACTGCTCGCGCCCCGGCGCCGTGCCAGTACTCATCTTCATGTGTTCGAGCGCGCTCTTTCCTTCCCGGCGGTGCCGTATTGGGGGTGGCGCGAGCCTGCTGCATCTGCGCGACGGCAGACGCCACGTCGATGGACTGGGTCCGACCCTCTTTCCCTGTCCGCCCCCGGGGAAGGGAGGCATGCTGTTCGTCGACGACAGCCTCATCGCCCTTGTCGTCACCCGTTCTGTCGTCCGAATCGGTAGCATCAGCGGGAATATCGAGGTTCGTGAACGCCGATCGAGGGAGACTGGTGGTTGAGCGAGCCTGCTGCCGCTGGAGAATCTGCTCGCGCAGTTCCTCCATGACCGCTGTTCGTTTCGAGTTCGTGGCCCCGCGTTGGGCCGGAAGCAGCGTCGCCAGCTCCGGGTGGAGTTCCAGGAGGGCCTTGAACAGGTCTATGCTCTCCACGTGTTTGGCTCCCTCAAGCAGGACACCGCGCCAGACCAGCCCATGTCGGTCACGGAGGTCGCGGAGGCGGTCGGCCTCCTCTTGAGAGTGCCAGTCAACTTGTATTTCGGGCATTAGAGGATGTTCTCTTTTGAGTAGATGTAGACAACGTCCCGTCTGGGGCTCACCAGGCGGCCACACGTCGACTCGTGCGTTTCCACACTTGGCGACGTCGTGCCCGCCTCGGAATAGTGAGCTGTCACTCGCGATTTGTGCGAGCGACTGGTGGTGGTCGGGACGAAGCATCGAGCATCGTAGACTACGAGCAGATATAGGGATTTGTCACCCACATTGACTGTGGTGGATGTGGGCTGCGCGAATATTTATCCACAGATGGCTTCCCTAGCGACACTCCACGACGCCGTCGAGACCCACGACGACGTCAGAATACCCTCATGACACACCCCTACCCAGAAACCCTTGCAGTACTCACTCACTGGCTCGTCCTCCTCGGGGGACCGCTGACGACCAGTAATCCGCCTCTCGATATCGCAGCCTCAGTGAGCCCATTCATTCGAGTCTCCACTGACCTCTTGCTGTCCATCGGGAGCATTCGAAGACTCAGTCTACTCGTACCCGAATTCACAGGAATAGACTTGTCAGCCGTGCTCGCCGACGTACCTACTCCAAGTCAGCTATTCGTCGACATCGGAACCACCACAGTCCTCGCTGCTCAGTCTCCCCCGCTCATTCCGCTTCAGGCTGGTGCAGACATCAGCACTCTCGTCTCGGATCTGCAAGACGCGATTCGACTCCCCGCTTGGGTTGGCCCCCTCCTCAAGTGGAGCGGTCTTATCACGATGATTCTCGGCATCATCGCGTACTTCGTCAGCCCCTCTGTGAACAACCGCCACCGTGGGTTCACGATGGCGGCCACCGGTATCGTCGTCGCACTCATCGGCTTTGCCTTCCCGACCGTCATCAACCTGATTCACCATGTCCTCTCGGGCTGATTCATCCCGAGACCCTGACGAGACGGGTTCACAGGCTCAACGGCGGGCGCAGAGGCAGCACCGAATGCGTGGCTGGCGCACACTCGTCGCGCTGTCCTGCGTGGCGACCCTTGTCCTTGCGCCCGTTACCATCGTGGCCGCAGACGGGCTCGGCTCCAGTATCGTCATCCCCAGTTCCAACCCTGGCGTCGAGAAGACCTACAACAACACCTATCGGGTTCTCGCGAGCAACGACGCCGATATTGACCTCGCGAATATCTCATACACGGGCTACTTCGAGAACGACTATCCGTTCGGCCCAGTCGAACTCAACGCCGAATCACAATCACCCTCGCAGGCCCTTCGATACGCCGCCACGCAGGACCTCTACATCCGCCAGATCACCGACTACGGTGCGATTCCCTACAAGGACCGATGGCTCCCCTACTCGACTCGCTCATCCACTGAGAAGACGCAGTTCCTTCTCGTCCACGAGTACAATACGTACGACGGCCCGAAGAGTACCGACGGAAAATGGTTCGTCCGCGTCACCAACCAGTACGGCCAGTGGCAACCCGTCTACAACGCCGAGGTTGGATGGAATACCGACACCGAAGAACACTACGTCGCGAATCCGGACGAGGCGCTCATTCACGAAGCGTACTATGGAGACACCATCGGTCGGAGTCTCCACGTCGTCGACCAATACATGGCGTACGCTGATCAACCTGATCGAGTCGCTGTCCCGATGGTGAACGGGCACGAACTCTACCCGACCAGCGACGGCGCGAGTCTCCCCCGGAAATGGGGGCAGCGCGACTTCGATACCGTTCGTGACTCCTGGGTCGGCATCACACAGGTATTCGGCAGTGTCTGGTATCGGGATAGCTACGTGTCCGGTGGCTCACCCACTCGCGGCGCCTACGTTCCCTACGATTACCGCGCTGTCACCCCACCGGATTACAGCTACCAAGACCAGTGCCGGATCAAACACTCGGCCACGCGAACCATCACGGTGAATAATACGACGCGAACCGTCACATCCAGCCACTACCACCATTACGATCGGACGAAGTGGGCGACATACGAACTCGTTGACTCGAGTGCGAAGGTAACGTCCCTCCGCCTGGACCGCCCCGGCTTCAACGGGCACTCCGAGTGGAACGAACTCATCCCGGGGACGTGGCTCGCCATCGACGGGACGACCAGCCAGAATTACGCGTACCCCCGTGGGAGATACACGCTAACCGCCACGCTCGACGTGACAACCACGGTCAAAACCCGCTGGGGAATCACGAGCTCGCGATGCAGTGAGTGGACGAAATCCAGTACGGACACCTCCACGCATACGACCCAGTACAGCGTCCCCGTGACGATCACCCACTACGACTCCCCCAACCTCAACCTCACCGTCGCCCACATTGACGGCGCCGGCGACGACCGCCTCATCATCAGATGGGACGGCGACCAGGACCTCCCGGCCGACCCGTGGACGCAACTCCACCTCGATATCAACGGGAAAACGATTGACGTCGATTCACCGTGGCGCTTCTACGGCGTCTCCCGGAACGACGAAGTCGAAGTCCGAACCGCGAGCGGAGTCTCGACACACGACGTCACCTACACGGAGGATGATCGCTGGCCAGCGATCTATCGGTATCAGACGAGCGTCGCAAACGTCACCATGGGCTTCCCACAGCAGGACGTCCAATCGCAACGCTGGGGCTGGATAACACCCCTTGCTGGGCAAGTGGCCACGCATCTTGTAGGCGCACCGCTCCCGGACGGCGTCAACGATCCCGAGAATGACGCCCCTACGGACCTCTACAGTCAGTACGTCGCCACCGTCAACTCGAACGATCTCGACACCGGTGAGGCCCTGCGAGTCGAAGGCGTGAGCACGCCCTTCGGCGCAACACTTGACGGCTCACAGATCGAGGCGTACTCCAAGCCGTACACGCCAACGATCCTCCGATTGACGGACGTCAATACGTCCTCAACGGGTGATACCCACTCGGGAACCCTCGTCCTCACCGACGACTCTGGGGGAGTACTCGCGGGGAAGACCCTGACTGTCATCCAAGGTGATGGCACGAAACAGACCGTCACCACGAACGCGACCGGGCGGGCACCGATCACGTGGGCGGGCGTCGTTGTTCATGCACGCTACGACGGCGATGTGTGGGAGACCGGCTGGGGGAACCCCTACTACAAGGGTGACAGTCTCACGCATCTGCTTCCACCGGGCGAACTCACGTTCAGTGCTGTGGGGACGGTCGGCGCGTACATCTCGGCGGCAATCAGTAACTCCCTCATCTTCGTCGAGTGGATCGCTCTCGGCATCTTCGCCGTCTGGTACGTCCGGATGCGTCGCCGTACCTCCAAGCGCCGAGGGGGCAAGCACGCATGAGTAGTGTCGGCGCCCTCGTAGAGCCTGCACTCAGACTCTACCAGACCGCGGAACTCATCGGTCGCTACGGAACACTGATTGCACTCGTCGTCGGTGTCATCGGGTGGTTCTACGCCTCGAACGACGCCCGCTCGATGGCCCGCTACCGAGCGATGGCTCTCGGTGGTGCAGCGGGGTTCATCGCGATCGTCGCCACCGACGCCATCTACGACGTCCTCGCTTTCGTCCTCGGCGACCACTTCCTGCCGGATGGCTGGCCCTACGGGGCCGTCACCGGGGCGGACGCGACGGCACTCTCCCAACTCGCGACTGGACTCAGCCTCACGCTACACGCGCTCGGCCTCACCATCTTCATCATCGGCGTGACTTGGTGGGCATTTGGAAGCCTGGCTTCGCCCGCAAATGCCCGCAGTCGGCGTAGTATCGTCATCGGCCTCACCCTCATCGGCACGAGCATCGGCGGCAACGTGTTCAGCACTCTCGCCTGGATATTCCTCTGAGCCTTCCCTATCTTTCAGGTGGGTTCACTGTCACTCACTAATGGCGACTCCACACATAGATTGTTCTTTCAGCCATTTCCGGACCGCTTGTGTGATGCTCATGCCAACCCCACATGACAGAAGTCCCTCTTAGTGAACGAATCGCTCTGCGAAGTCTTCTGCATTCCCGAACTCATTAAAAAAGTGCGTATGTTCGCCATTTTCATCTTCTGGATGCTGAACCGCCCACTCCTTTTCGGTGAGTTCTTCCATTCCAGTACCTTCTACCCGATAAATAATGACCTCCTCACCTGTGTCCTCCCTGCGCCATCCCTTCTTTGCGTTTGTGTACTCCGCGCCGTTCAGGACAGCAGTGGATAGCATCTTCCAGTTGCTCATGAGCGTACATTGAAATAGGTGAATATAACAACTGTTGATTCTGCATACCTACCTAACGACCGGTTCCGACACCCAGCTATTGAATCAAGTACTATACGGAGAATTCGTAAAGCCCTCACTTAGTGACTTAACTGGGTAGTAGCGGCCGAACGCGCACTTATGGGGTGACTTCGTGTGTGAAATCGAAGGCTGAGTGGCTGTTCTAGTCGTCTCGCTCCTCCTCGTTCTCGGGGAGTATGCGTGTCATTGATGGGATGTACTTGCTCTCGAATTCGTCGGGGGTGGGGAACTCGATCGTGTCGAGTAGCTCAGTGACCGCCTCATCGAACGTTCTGTGGACGAACGGGTCGAAGTTCTTGAACGCGGTGAGGCGCGTGTGAGTGTCTCTTCGGAGGCAGACGTTGATAGTTGCCGTAGAGGCAGTACGCTCGCCACTTTCGTCGCTGTCGGTGCTGGAGGAGCTACTGGAGCTGGTTGTAGACACGATTTTCACCTGATCGAAGAAGCGGCACTAGGAGGGTGTTCTTCTTCATGTCTGTTCAAGCGATAGTCTGAGATATACCTATCGTTGAAACACCACGAAATCCCGCTACATAACGCCAGAAGTGTGGGTACCACATTGACCACATCTGATGTGACCTACTCGACCTTATCTCTGATCGAGTCGTACCCTGGATCAGGATACAATGAACACTGCCCTTGCAATGAACTTCCTGAAGAAGCACCGCACGAGCGTTCTCATCGGTCTCCTCGCCGTGATCGTTTTCGTGGACCCCGTGGTCGCTCAAACAGCGAGAGACGGCACTTCCGGGCTTGAGGGAATCATGGCCAACCTGTACGATACAGTCCTCGCCGTGCTCAAATATGCCGGCCTCATCGGTCTCGCACTAGGCGCCATTGTGTGGCTTACTGCACGCAAGAACAGTGACCGTGCCGAGAACGGGATGTGGCTCGTGATCGGCGGAGCCAGCATGACAGTCTTCTACTTCGGGATCAACATCTTCGTGGCGCTCCTTGAGTGGATCGCAACCACGTAGTTCGCACGAGACCGACCACGCTGATAGCCCTCCTACCCCCGCTCGTTTCCGACCCCCCCTCGGGTATTCGCAGCCGGCTTCCCATCCAGATCGGGTGCGATAGTGGCTGATGAACTTGACCAACAAGCAAACTCCATGAGTACTGTAACCTTCACGGCCGAGCTATACCGAATCGCACTCTCAACTGGAACCAGACCGACTGTAGCACAGCAGTTGCTGGGTTCCGTATTCAGTCATATCTTGGAGGGAGACGGCCGGCGATGAGTTCCCCATCCAAACGGGAGGAAGAACCCGGTCATTCCGACCAGACCAATGACCACTCCAATCCACCTACGGGGATCTTCGAGAAGAAGGGCGTTGACGTCCGGCACGCACGAATCCGTGGGGGTGACACTTCGCCAATGGAAGCGGGGACAAGGACAGCACGCACCCAGAGTACGAGTATCGACGCCGAGTCGCGCGACGCTTCCGGAGAGACGTCCGACGAGCTAACGGACCTCGAAACCACTTCAGGACAAAGCAGTGACGGCGGGCGTGACGACCGCAGTACCCTCGATGAGGGCGCTGCTGTAGGTCCCGGGAAGAAACTCGGGGATCCAATCGAAGCCCGCCCGTACATCCACATCTCGCCGGCTCGCGAGCAGGTCACGCCCGGCAACATCATCGCTGGGCTCTTCGGGTTGTATCGAGCTGGAGTCACCGATACCTCGCGGTTCAACCTCAAGAACCGACTCGGCCTGAAAGACTACAAGAAGACGTTCGAGTTCGTCATCCACAAACCTCGGAGTACGAAGCGCTTCGACTTCTACCTCAGCGTAACGCCCTATGACGCGACGGCGTTCAAGACACTCGCGGCGAACGTTGCGGCGATGTACCCCGAGTCCTTCGAGTTCGAGATCGTCCCGTTCAATCCTATCGCCGCTTTCGCCAGCGGGAGCGGCAACGCACAGGTCGGGGGGCGACGCATTGCCTCGCTCGAAGATATTGGCGACCTCGAACGCCTCAGCGGATTTGAGGATCCAGACCTGTTCGAGGACCACGACATCGGACGTGGCGACGGTCCATCTGCTGAAGAAGCCGACAAGCAGCTCATCAAGAAAGGTGTCCCCCTGCGTCCTGAGGAAGTCACCGAGGACAAACGCCCCTCGCTGGTTCGCTGGAAAGGCATCTCCTCGAAGAAGAACGACTGGATGACGCTCCTACGGCCATTCAGCGACATCGCGACGGACAACGACGACCAGTATCGGTCGCCGCTCAGCGTCCTCCTCGAGCAGGCTGTGCACTCCACTGACCCGTTCATCTTCCAAGCCGTGTTCAAGCCCCGCGACGACTGGACGAGCGAAGCCGAAGTCCACAAGCGGAATCTCAAAATGGGGAACCACGGGACGTTCAGTGCCTTCAAAAACGAATTTGCCCGCCAGCTGTTCGGTACGTCAGAACAGGAACGCCGGAACATCCACCGGGGGGATATCTCCGAACAGGTCGGCGGGACGGTTACCGCCGGCGACACCAACAAGATCACCGGCTCGCGGATGGCCCAAATCGACCACAAACAGCCCACGACGACGTTCGACCTCACGCTCCGTGCCGCGTGCAACGAACAGACCATCCAGAGTATCTCGAACGCATTCACGAGTCTGTCCGGGCCGTACTATGGAATCGAAGGCGACCTCCTGGGTAGCAGCGATACCGAGTTCGCTGCGCTCTGTCACGCTCGACTTGCATCCTCGAGCGGGCTCTCCGGGCGCTTCAGCAAAGGAGACCCCATCCTCTGTGCCTCTCCCGATGAACTCGCGAACTTCGTTGTCGTGCCGCACACGGACGCACTCCCGCGTGCGAGTCGCGGCTCCTCTGGTGGGTCACCCGACGCTCGCTCGCCGCTCACCGCGACCGACGAGGACCTCCTCTCCCAGTATAATCACGGGATGCACATCGGCTACGCCGAGACTGCCGTCGACAACCGCCCAGACATCCCGATTAGCCTCTCCGCCGAGCAGCTCACCCATCACGTGATGCGGGCTGCCACGACGGGCGGCGGGAAGACGACGGCGATGATTAACGACGCCCTCAGCGCCTACGAGTCGTTCGACGGCCCCATCTTCGTCCTCGACAAGAAGGGCGGCTCGATGGCCACGGACTACAAGCGCGCTCACTTCAACACATTCGGGAACCTCGACGACGTCCTCCACATCCCCGTCCCGGGACCGAACGACGAGGTTCTCGCGTTCCCCTACTTCGACATTCGCCCGCAACTCGCCGCCGGCGTCAGCCGAACGGTCGCGGTCCAAGAGAAAATCGATCGCTACAACGAACTCCTCGTGTACGTCCTCGGCCGAGAGATGGCTGACCAAGCGTTCGTCGCCCAAGAAATCCTCAACAGCCTCATCAAAGCAATGTTCGATCCTGTCCACGGCAAGGACGCCTGGCCCATTAGTGACCTCCTCATGGCCGCGATGGAGATGCAGAAACTCGGTAGTCAGGATGAACGAATCCAAGCCCAAGGCAAGCTTCCGGACGTGAGCGACGAGACCCTCGCTCAAACCCTTCAGCGCCACGTCGACGCCGACCGTCAGCGATTCATGACCTCGATCGATGCGGTGATGAATCGGATCACCAAACTCGCCGAGCGATCGTTCATCTGGCGGATCCTCAACTTCGTCCCCGAGTGGGACGAGGAAAATGGGCATTACGCCCACCAGTCGCCGATGTTCGATATTCAGGACATCCTCGCGAGCAAGCGTGTCGTCCTCATCGATACCGGCGACCTCCGACCCGCCTCAAGCAACCTCTTCACGTTCATGTTGCTTGATTACATCTGGTCGGGCGCTCGACTCCGGCACCGCCTCGGGAAGACGCCTTCTGTCAGCGATGGCTACGTCATCAACCTGATCATCGACGAGGCCGCACCCCTTCTGCAATCTGAGCTCGTCCGCGACGACATGATTCCTGACGGCCGTGAGTTCGGCCTCGCGCTCGAGGTGATCATGCACTTCGCCGAACAGGTGAAAGCCGACGCGCTCGACGTCTCCTCCTACAAGGAGATTCTGCGTAACATCAATACGAAACTCATCGGAAAACTCGCTGTCGACGACGAACTCGTGATGACGCTATTCCACGAGGGTATCGAAGACGAGGAACTCATTGATCGGATCACGTCCCTCCCGCGTGGGGAGTGGGTCGCCCAACTCCCAGACACGGGCTTCATGACCGACATCCCTGAACTCGTCACACTCCTCCCGGTCGGCATCCCTGCCGGCCACAGCAGTTCGGACAACCCCATACGCGACGATTCAGTCTCACCGTATGGCGATTCCTTCAATGAGGTCGACGCGAAGAAGACACGCCAAACGCGAGACGACTACTGTCTCCAACCGGGAAGCAACACGAATGCGTCCGCCGAACAGCTCTCAGTCTCCACCGAGAAAGACGATGAGGCTGGCGCTGCTGATCTTGGCAGAGACACCGACGTTGGGGGCGACACCGAAGATGGAGATGATGTGTGGCAGACTAAGCGGAATACGGCAACTCAAGTCGGGACGGGATCGAGGGCGTCACCCCGCTCGAACGGGGACACTCAGGCCGGTAATTCGAGTCGACCCACCCCGCCTGTGGACGACCTCACGGACGACTTTGGTTCACGTCGCGCCGACACCGCAGGTAACAGCGACTCAGAGGTAGAAACGACGGCTAACAGTGCCAGCCAGGATTCGGTAAGCGATCTGGAAGATCGGGTTAACGAGGTCCTCTATAACGGGACTGACCCAACCAGTACGGCCGGAGACGAAACCGTCGGTGAACACGCTGGGGCAGCAGAAGAATCGACCCGCACTGATGGAGCAGGAGCGGCCACTGCCAGTACCCCGGATGCCGAGCCTGGAGACCGGGAAGATACCCGGGTCGGCGACGTTGATTCAGTCCGAGAAAAGAATCTGACAGCTCAGGAGCAGCAGTTCCTCACAGCTGTCGTGACGACAGTCAACGGTCGCCACCCCAAGTTCGATATCCTCGATACGATGGAGCGGATAAACAGTCACTTCCCTGATGTAGATGTTGAACGCCTCATCGATCTCGGCTACCTCGAGAAGTCGACTGAGAATCTCCGCGTCTACTACACCGCCACCGAGGACGGTCAGCGTGCGTGTGGGACACGCGTCGCATTCGGTGAGGACCAGGGGGACGTGAACGAAAAGACGTACCACAAGGTAATGGTCGAGGCACTCGCTCGCACACTCGCAAACGACGAGAATCAGCAGTATTTCGTCAAGAGATATGCCCCGATATTCGGGACCGACGTGAAGCCCGATGTCGTCGCGTTCAGAGACGAGAAGCCAGCTGTGATCGGAGAGGCAATCTCGAACGTCCGCCACGAACACATTATCAAGCACTACGAGGACTTCAGCCGCTTTGACGTCGAGAAGAAAATCTGGGTCGTCCCGAACCTCTCAGGAGCAAAGAATATCACACGTGCCCTGCACAACGCGGGGCTGATCGACGAAGTACCCGCCGAACGAAACAGTCGCTCTTACGCCGACATTACCCGTGCAACTTGGGGCGATGACAGCGAGTGGCAGTTCGTTGGTGTCGCAAATCTCCTCGATGAACTCCAGTAGCCATCTTCGGCGATGCGCGCAAAGTGTGCGCATTCTGTGCGCGGGCAGTAAGGGGCTTCTCCCTCCCGAATCAGGGTCCAATAAGGCGACCCCACCGTTACAACTTAGCGCAACCGGCCAAATCGGCTTAGAGACTCTAAAAGGCTCTCTTGAACTTCTATTTGGGACCGGTCATTTCGAGGTGGGTTCGAGGGTCCGCAAATCCGCGCAAAATCCGCGCATGGCGCGCACAGAGAGTAACAGGCTTCTACCCCCAGAACCCGGGCTTCGCGTGACGCCCTCACCGTTACAACTTTGCGCACGCGTGCAGAACGCTTTAGAGATACTATCGACCGATATGGCAACTCTATTCGGCCCTTCCGATGCTACATATCATAGTATTGGGTGGGAGTGGGGCACTGATGTTGCGCAAATCCCGTGCGGGGTATCGGTTTCCCCTCCATCTGGGCTGAGATCGAGTACTCGGGTTTCTTTCGCCCGCCGTCGAGCGGCGACGTCCGCTCTCCCCCTCACGATGAGATCATGATTACCATAGACGTAACAAACGATGCAATCCCCGACACGATCCGCACCATCGAGAACTGGATTCTCTGGCGCGAAGGACAGCGCGACGGGAAACCTACCAAGATCCCGACGAAACCATATCGGACGAGCGGTGACATCAACTGTGACGTCACCAACCCCGACCATCGCCGCGACTTCGACACCACTTGGGCCAGCTTCAACGACTCCCGGGTAACTGGTGATGGCCTCGGATTCGTCTTCACCGACGACGTCTCCATCACCGGTGTCGACCTCGATAAATGTCGTGACCCTGAAACCGGAGCCCTCGAAGAATGGGCGCTCGATATCATCGACCGACTCGACTCATACACGGAGGTGTCGCCCTCCGGTACAGGTGTTCATATCCTCGTGGGGGGAGAGCTCACCGCCGGCGGCAACCGGCGGGGTCGTGTCGAGATGTATGACTCTGACCGCTACTTCACGGTGACCGGCGCGCATCTTGATGAAACGCCCACGGAGATTCGGACCTGTCAGGATGATTTAGACGCTGTCCACCGCATGTACATTCGTGGTGAGACTACCTCTGATGGGCAGCAGAGTCTCGCCGAGACTGCTACGACCGATACCTCAGATCGTGGGGATAATCGAGGCGGTCGGCGTCCCACCGAACCCGCAGGCCGGCAGAGTGAGAGTGCACTCGTTGAGCGCTACGGTGATGCCGTCAGGAGCATTCGCGACCCAGCGGTGAAAGACGCGCTTGAGCGGGTGCAGACGAAGCACCTCCCGCCCGTCTGTCCCAGTACATTCGACGACCTTGCGGGGCCCGGTGTCGAACTATCAGATAGCAAACTTTTGATCCGGATGTATGACTCTCGGGGTGGTGAGCGAAAACGGCGACTCTACGAGGGGGACTCCTCGATGTGGGGGTCTCACGACGCCGACTACCCGAGCCAGTCAGAGGCAGATATGGCGCTCGTTCATACTCTCGCGTTCTGGACCGGGAAAGATCCTGATCGGATGGATGCGCTCTTTCGGAACTCCGGGTTGATGCGCGTCAAGTGGGATGACCCCCACTACGCGAGTGGCGCGACGTACGGCGCCGTCGCGCTCGCCCGTGCGCTCCTCCGTGTGGACGACCACTATGAGCTCCCGAGTGAGGAAGGCGTGAAATTCTCGAAGGCCGACGGGCCAACGACGACGGCCACGACCACCAGCGACACCGATACTGGAGCGCTCTCGGACGACGCGTCATCCTCAACCGCCTCCCAGCAGTCCCAGGAGGCCGCTGGATCGGTCGGGGCATCTGCCGCGAGTGATGCTGTGTCTCCACCGACCGCGGGCGCTCCGAGCGTACCAGGCCCGCTGCACACGGACGACGCCGCAGACACCGCCGAGAATGCTCCCGACGCCCTCCTCGACGCCGACGACGACGACGAGAACGAACAGACGGACGGGGATGCGAGCGGACCCGTGGACGGAAATGGGGATGCCTCGGGTGCCGGCGTTGACGCCGTCGCGGACGCCCCCACGGGACAGTCGGCGTCGACGACCACGCCCGACGCTACCGGGCAGTCCGACGCTGCTCCCGGTGGAGATGTGACTCCGGGGGGCGTTGAGCCCGCTGCACCCGATGGGACGGATACTGACCCCGACCTCGACGACAGTACCCAGCGGATGATGACCGAGTCTGTCGCGAAGGCTGGGCCTGAGTGGTCGCGGACTAACCCCACGCTCGTGGAGGACGAGAAACATGCCACCGATTGGACCGTCGGGCCCATCGAAGGGCGTTCGCCCACCGCGCAAGCGATGAAAGTCGCTCGTGAGGACAACCGGGTTCTCGCGCGGTATCAGAACCGCCTCGAGGAGCGCCTCCGTCGACTCCAAGACGTCGAGGAGGAGCGTGACCGCTACAAGTTCACCGCCGAGACCTACCTCAAGGCGATGGACGAGCTCATGGGAGAGCGCGAACGCTACCGTACCCAGCTCAGGCAGGCCGGCCTTCTCTCGACGGCGGATTCCGACCTCCCCGATGACCCAGTGAAGCGACTCGAACAGATTCTTCGCCCACTGATTCGCCGTGAAGACCCCACGACGGCGACCGAGACACTCATCGGACTTGACGCCGTCCTCCGCGAGTACGAAGAAGCGAATGAGCAAATTCAGGCTGACGAACGCGAACGCCGTATGCAGACCGGCTTCCTCTCTCGTTTCTTCAGATCGAACCACCGATAGTCTATCCCCACTGGCAAAGTGGTTTTTCAGCATTGCTGTGCGCCTTGACAGACAGTCGGCAATCGCTTCTCCCCTGTCGTGTGACGGCCTCAGACTGCTTCGTCAATCCCGAGATAGGTACAAATACTTCGCAACAAACACCCAAATACCTATGGACCAACAGAACCAACAATTGACCATGTCGGGTGGTGCGATCGATATCGACGAGTTCGAGAATGCCGACGAGGACGAGTTCGAGGAGCGAAACGACACCGAGCGGATCGTACTGTTCCTCGACGAGCACGATGATCGAGCGTGGAAAGCGGTGACGATCGCGGAGCGTCTCGGATTGGATACGGACGCTGTCAGCGCGATCCTCTCGAGGCTGAAGGGACGCGGTCTCGTGCGACATAAGCGTCCGTACTGGGCGATTACAGACGACGAGGAGCGACTCCAATCTGCCTACCGACTCCACCAGCACCACCAGGCTGCGGACGAGGAGTACGGCGAGGAAGATCTGGAGGAACTACGGACAGAGGAGATGGAGGAACTGCACGGCATCCATTCCGGCGACCACGAGTCCGGTGAGGTGCTGGCGAAGGTTCGCGAGACGAAGGACGAGGAGAAGAGCCGCGAGGACGAGCGATTCGATCGTCTACGGCCGTCTGAGGAATGAGCGGCACCTACGTGTTCAACACTGAGGCGCTCATCGCCTTTCTCTACGACGAACCCGGCCACGAGCGGGTGGCCGATCTCCTTGACGAGGTCGAAGCCGGCGAGGCCAAGGGCTTGCTCTCGGAGATCAACGCGAGCGAGGTGTACTACCTTGTCGCCCGTTTCGAGGGTACCGACGAGGACAAGCCGACGCCGGCGTCGCTCCGGGTTGCCGATTGGGACGTTCGGACACTCACACGCTGCGGTCTCGTAATCGAGCAGGTGGATTGGCGGCTCGCAGGCGAGGTGAAGGTTGACGGACGCATCTCGATAGCAGACGCCTATGGAGTGGCGCTGTCCCACGATCGCGACGCAACGTTCCTCGCCGGCGGAGACGACGACTTCGACGCGCTCCCGGTCGACGTCGATGTCGAGCGATTCCGCAACCACGGGGTGTAACCGATGGCTGACGACGACACCGACGCACTCGAGCAGGTGGCCGCGGCCATCGAGCAGAGCGACCTGAGCGATGAGGATGTCGAAGAGCTTCGGGTGCTGCTCGGAAAGATCGACGACGAACTCGGCGTCTACCACGACATCGGAGACCTGTTCTCGCTCGGCGGGCGGGGCTACAAGCGGGTGATTCGCGCCCCCGACGGCGTCGGCTCCATTCGTCGGTACTTGGACTGGCGCGAGGAACAGCGCGAGCAGCTGGCCCAACAGCGAGAGACGTAGCCACTCGTTCTTCTCGAAGGCAAGCTCCGTTCGGGCGCTGGCGCCGCACTCACGAACAGCCCAATCTCCACGTTCCGTGCTTTCGACGTGGGTATTGGTTCCCCAAGGGGGGTGAGGGTTTCGAGATGACTAACAGCCAGTCCGACGAGCGGAGCATCGACACCGACCACACGGCCGAGCGCGATCCCGTCAGCGTGACGTTCAAGACGGGCGAGGAACCCGAGTTCCGCAAGCCCGATCACGACCCGCACGGCGAAACCTTCGCCGCAGTCAGTCATTCCTTCGCGTCCTGCGACGGTGGGTGCGGGACGAGCGGCCTGATCCCGACTGCACTCCTCGAAGACGCCGATGGCCTCACCGGGTGGCCGCCGTTCGACATCCTCTGTGAATCCTGTGCGGACGCCGTCGTTCGCGACGACTCGTTCTGACGATGGTAGGGGAAGAATCCTACACTGCGACAGTAGATGGTCAAACCGTTAGATGTAGTGCGATTACTGAACGTTCGATACAGCAATGGCACGGCTCATCCGCAGCTAAACGCTACTGGAACCCCCACCAAACTATAGTATCATTGCCATACGACTAGCTCATATGGATGCCGTCGTGAGATTCGCAGCAGAGTACGTCCTGCTTAGTGCCGCAATAGGAATTACAGGGTTGATACTGTTATTGGCATTTACCTCTCCCTCACTAGTGATGATCGTGTTGTTCGCTATCGGCATCGTATTCATCGGGTATTATTATTTGAACTATTGGAGGTAATACGAGGCGGAAATGAAGGAGAGAGGTGAAGCGCCGACGAGCCCCTCTCGGTGTGCACCGCTGTGTCAATCACTGGACGAGGTCGGTGGATCACTATTAGATTCAGAGAGACTACTGAACGGTTGATTCTGATGTGGCAACAAATACACAGAATATATACTCAAGCAAGTCAAACAGCTATCAGAATGCGACGAGCCCCTCCAGACGTTCGTAGTCGTGTGCCTCGTGATTCTCGCAGGATGTGCAACAAATGGGCAAACGAAGATGCTTAGATATGGCAGCCACGATAACAGTCCGCATCTCAATCGTTATCGGTGTAGCGTTACTCGTTGCCGGCGGCGGTATCTATGGGTATGGGGCCTATGATTCAGCGACGATCGACCGGAAGGCGGGAATCGACGTGGCTCCCACATCCCAAACCAATACGACAGCGACGGACTTCTCTGACCTTCCACGGGAGCAACAGGCGCTATTCTTACTCGCGGTTGAGCCCGGCCAAGACGGACGGTTTATGACCACCGATGAAGAGTTACAGGAGCGCATTTCAGAACTACCCTACTCCGTTCGGTACAATTCGACAATCTACGACGTTTCCAGGGTTCACGTTGACGTTGCGAGTTCTCTCTTCCAGCCATTTGGAATGTTCGTCACCGGTATTGGTGGCGTCGTCTTACTCGGGGCAGCAGCAAGCTCTACTTTCCGACGAATACAAGGCAACAAAATAAGCAGATAAGTTCGCACACGTACCTAACGAGCGATTTCCGGAGAGGGAGCCGTCGAAACAAGCGCCTCCGAAAGGATCTACGGCCACCTCCGTTCTAGGTTCCCGAACGGATTCTATGGCGAGCCCTTCGACGATCCGTGGTTTCCATTCTCCTCGCTTCCGACGTGGGTATTAGTCCCCAAAGGGGGTGAGGGAAGTGAGAGAGGGCGCGACGACGACGTCGTCCGTCTTCTCGACATCCGATCCCACGAGTGAGTCGGTGTGAGTGATACCGATCCGTTGGCACTCCGCTGACGGCGACGGCGGTTGTCCTGCGTGCGTCTCCCGAATGTATTGGCCCCCAAAGGGGGGTGAGGGAGAGCGGGTGGGGCGAGGCGCGTTCTCGTTCTGTCCTGACTCGTGAGAATCCCCTCAGAGAGAACTAGACTACTATGAGTGCAAACTCCAACCTCAGCGTGGAGCAGCGTGCGGCAGACATCAGCGGCAAGTTCGGCGAGATGGGCGTGGACGTGCCGGCGTCGACCGTCCAGGAGCGAATCGCGGCCATGCAGGAGTTCAGCGTCCCCCTCGAGGAGGCGACGACGACGACAGTTCGCACCCTCACGACGGAGTACGGCCTCGACGACGGCCACCTGTCCGAGGACATCTCGGCCCTCGCTGGCTTCGGTGGGGCCGCGAGTGGGTCGCACGCCTTCGAGCGCGTCATGCTCGGCGACATCGCGGACCTCGGCCCCGAGGAATGGGTGGACGTCCGCGCACAGGTGGTCGACCTCTGGGAGCCCAAGCACGACTCCATGCGACAGGTCGGCCTCATCGGTGATGAGACGGCGCAGATGAAGTTCGTCGTCTGGCAGAAGAATACCGAGAGCCTGCCCACGCTCGAAGCGGGTGTCACCTACGACATCGCCTCGGCGATCACGAACGAGTACGAGGGCAAGTACTCGCTCTCGCTCAACAAAGCCAGCGAGGTCACCGAGTCCGACGCCGAAGACGTCGTCGAGCCCACCGACGGGAAGACGCGAGCGACGGGCACGCTCGTCGCGCTCGAAGACGGCAGTGGCCTCATCAAGCGCTGCCCACACGAGGACTGCACGCGCGTCGTCCAGAACGGGCGGTGCTCCGAACACGGCGAGGTCGATGGCGTGTTCGACCTTCGCCTCAAGGCGATCCTTGACGACGGTGAGCGCACGATCCGAGCGCTGTTCAACGCCGAGATGACCGAAGCCATTAGTGGACTCTCGCTCGAGGCGGCGAAGGAACAGGCAGCAGAAGCCCTTGATGCGAGCGTCGTCGGCGTAGAACTCCGTGCCTCGCTCATCGGGACGACCTTCGACGTCCGCGGCCCGGTTGTCGGCGAGTACTTCCTCGTGGACGAAGCGGTCGAGACGGGCTACTCAGCGGACAATCCCGGCCTCAGTGACCCGGCTATCGCCCCAGCTGTCACGCAGCGCCAGCCCGCGAAACGCCTGTTCGCCGAAGAACTCACACAGGCCACCCACTCGTTCACCCGCCCCGAAGACGAGGGCGATGACCGAGCGCCGAATTTCACGCTCCTGCCGAGTGGGGAAGCCGCCAATCGCGTGTTCGTCGTCGGGACGCTCATCGAAACCGCCGACGTCGGGAGTGATGCCGAATTCTGGAAGGGGCGCGTGATGGCTGCTGGTGCGGCCGTGAACCTCTACGCCGGGCAGTATCAGGCCGAGGCGCTGGACGTGCTCCGGTCGGCCGAGACGCCGTCGTACGTCGCGGTGGTCGGGAAGATCCACCACTACGAGACAGAGTACGGCGTGAACATCTCCATCCAACCCGAGTCCATCACGGCCGCCGACCGCGACGCCCGCGACTCGTGGGTGGCCGAGACCATCGACGCGACTCAGAAGCGCCTTGGCGCGCTCGCCAGCGGCGACTCCGAGGCCACCGACGCCGTCCAGTCGGTCTACCAGTCGGACGTCTCCGACATTGAAGCCGCCGTCGAGGCGGCCGTCGAGGATATCGCGCCTGACCCCGTTCCCGCCCAATAGGAATAGGGGAGCGGGCTTCCCCTTCCTCTCGGAGGCGTCTACAGACGCTTGCACGCCTTTCCCGGTCAACTCACACCCCCCAGGAGGCGAGGGTCTATCGTTTCCGCTTCCGCCCCGGCCTCGCTTCGCTCGGCCGGTTACCGGCGCCGCTCCTCAAAGTCTTAGATAGATGGGTCGCCACCGACGGCGAGTATTGGTTCCCCAAGGGGATGAGGGAGTCAAGCAGCGCAGCGAGCTCCGCCGACGATTCTCGATTTGTCAGCGGTGTGGCCGTGCGCCGCCGACCAGCCTTGACTCACCTACGACCACTTCACCATGCCTGTCCGATACGCAACTCCCGTCAACGTACCTCTTCTGACCGTCACCGTCTTCTCGATGTGGATCACCGCCTATGTCGGGATGCTGTTCCTTGCAGTTGACCCGCTGTTCACCACGACCGGGCTCTGGCTCGTGTGCGTCGGTGGCTTCGCGTTTTCAATCTCTGTTTCACTTCTCTTGGGGGAGAGCTGTATCACCAATCTTCGACGGATGATCGTTGTCGCGAAGAAACCCACATACTGATTATGCAGGAGATAATATTATCGCGTGCATAATGATTGACCGGGCGGCAGAGACCGACTGGCTCCATTCACACCTCTCCGATAGCGACGAACAACTGCTTGTCCTCTATGGCCGACGACGCGTCGGGAAGACGACGCTTGTCACGTCCGTCCTCGAGACACTCGAGAGATCTACGTTCTACTACCTCTGTGACGAACGTGGAACCAGTCAGAACGCACGCCGATTCGCAGAACAGTGTGCTGACACCCTCGACGATATCCCGCCTGACGTCGACGGCTTTGTTGACGCCTTCGAGTACCTCGCACGTCGCCTCGACGACCCTGCCGTTGTCGCCCTCGACGAGTTCTCATACCTCGTTGACGAAGACGAAACCATCCCGTCGGTCTTCCAAACCGTGGTTGACGAGATTCTCGCCGGGACCGGTATCTCGCTCGTCCTCCTCGGCTCGTCCATCTCGATGATGGAGGAAGGCGTCCTGAGTTACGAAAGCCCGCTCTATGGTCGTCGAACGGGCCAGTGGCGGATGGAACCGATGTCGTTCGGCGATGCCACTGGATTCTTCCCGGACTACGACCCGATCGAACTGATCGAAGCCTACAGCATCCTTGGCGGGGTTCCGGCCTACCTCGAACAGTTCGACTCCAACCTTGCGGTCCTCGAAAACGTTGAATCTTCGATCCTTTCGAAAGGGGCGTTCCTCTACGAGGAACCCGAATTCCTGTTACGCCAAGAACTCAGGGAACCAACGACGTATATGGCGATTCTGGAGGCTATCGCCAGTGGAGCAACTCGGGTTAGCGAGATTGGGAACGAAATCGGGCGGGACGCGAGTTCGATCTCTAGGTATCTCCAGAATCTCACACGCATTGCACTCGTTGAACGCGAGACGCCCGTCACCGACCCTGACGGGCGCGCAGTCTACCGTATCACTGACCAGTTCCTCCGTTTCTGGTTTCGGTACGTGCTCCCGAACCGCGCGACGCTTGAACAGGGGCACACCGAGCCCGTGCGCGACGCGATCGAAGAAACGCTTTCCGAACACACGAGCTGGACATTCGAAGACGTGTGCCGACAAGCCGTCCGAACGGCTGCATTTCCTGTCTCCTGTTCCCGCGTTGGCCGCTGGTGGTACGGCGAGGACGAGGTGGACGTTGCTGGCGTCAACGAGCAGACGGACACGCTCTTACTCGGCGAGTGCAAGTGGACCAGCGATGCGGTCGGGCGTGGACTCCTCCGTGACCTCGAAGCGCTCGAAAGCGAGGTTCGCTGGCATGGGACCGACCGATCCGTCGTCTACGCGCTCTTCGCGAAAGAAGGATTCACAGCACAATTACGGACCATCGCTGCCGAACGCGACGACCTCTGGCTGTTCACGCCGGCAGAAACCCTCAATCTGTTCGATCGACCGCGAGCAGATTGACCAGGGCTCCAGCGCGGCCTGTGTGTCCATCGAGTGATCACAACCCCCCGTGTGGGAATCTCCCTGACGCTTGGCCGCAGACACCGCCTCCTCGCACTCTGCCGTCACGAGACCTCTTTGAGGTTCAAGGACTCTCTTTCGGGGATCTCCCTAGCTTCTGCCTCATACTCTGGGGTTGCGTCTGTCTCCGTCTCCACGTTCCTCTCCGAGGTCGCGCGTCGTACCCCCAGCACGGTCAGTGGAATGTCTTTCATTCGCTGGCCCAGTTCGCGCTTTGCGACGCGCGAGCTCTCCTCGCCTGATTCCCCCGGAAACTGCGCTACGACCGTCAGGACCACGAGTGCGAAATCCGTCGTTGAGAGTGCGGCCTCATACTCATACCCGCAGGAGGGACATGCCACATCCTGAACGACGATTTCGGAGTACCGTGCCGACGTCTGATTCACCCTCTTGCCGACCTCTGAAACCGCGATGTTGATCGCGTCCTGCACGCCCGTCGTGCCCGCGACCACCCACGGAACCGAAATCTGCACCTCAAACCACGTCCCCTCGTCCCCGTTCCCCCACGTCGTCATCGACCCACCTTCGCCTCGAACCGCCACAGATCTGCCGCCAGTCGTCGCGCTATCGCCGTCGCTCTTGCGGGGTGTATCGAGGTCATCTCGTCTCTTCTACCCTGTCCAGTCAAGGCATCCGTCGACTCACCACCGGCTTACAGCCAGCTCGGAGCCGATATCCCCACCGTGGAGGGGTGTCTCTGTAGCTCTCCGTAAGGGCCGAGCAGATATGAGGCTTAGCCGACCACATCCAATGTAGTACTACATCGACTACATCTCTCTCCCACGAGACCGACTAGGGCACAGACCGCGGCGTGGGGGATGGCCCCCGATCCCACAGTTCGCGACTACACGTTACAAACTGCACTCGTTCGCCTCGCTCGTCGGGTCTACTGTCGTTCTCGAAAGAGAGTTGAGTTGGAATTCTGAGTTCTGTTGCGTGGAACTCGGGGGGTGCTAGGGTTCGCTACGGGTCGGGTCGACAGTACGACATCGTGGTAGTCTCCGTCTCGATGTCCGGTATCACATGCGAGTACAGAGTCGTGGTCGTCGAGATATCGCCTATCTCGGCGATGAATCGGGAACTCATCGTGAACCACCATCGTGCGGTATCCGTGTGGATTCGGACTCGGAGATGCTGGCGAGTTCCTCCATGATCAGCGTCTGCATCGTCGCTGGCTCAGGCCAATGAGTCGAGACGCGACCAGAGTACGTCGCAGCGGGACTCCGAGAGACTGCTTCACCAATACCTGACGGACTGGATGAGCGACCAACACGCTGGGGTGTGGCGGCTATCCGGAGGTCAGAACTGGCGTTGATCGAGGCACGGTCGAGAATCTCGATTTCAGACTCCCATCGCGAATCGAGCTTGGGCTGTCCCTGGTACGTCCGCTGGTGCGTCACGTATGGGAGCTTGAAGTCGACGAGACGGACTCGGTCGCCTTCGTTCGGTTCGTCGATGGTCTTCTTCGAGATGATGACGCGTCCATCGGCATCGTCCGGGTCAGCCGTGGATGCAGTCTGTTCTCTCTCACTCGACTCCCAGACCGCAATACGGACCTCGTCCTCGCGGCGATCTCCATCCGTGACGATCAGGCCGAACTTCAGGCCTGGGACATCCGGATGGTAGACTTTCTTCACGACACCCTGTGTGGTGACGTAGCCTTTCGAGGGTCCGAGGTCTGCCTGCAGAATCGACCGGATTCTGAGGACGTTCGACGGATCCGACTGGACGTCCTCGACGAGTGCGAGGAACGCAGTCGTGAGGTCGGTTCCAGCCACGACACGCCGTGCGAGTTCGGAGGCTAGTTCGACCGGCGACCATCGAAGCCCGTGAACGAGGTCGCCCTCGAGCACGCGGCATGCTTCAGAGAGGATCTCATCGCGAAGCTCGGGGTCTTCCGTGCCGAGCTCCCGAAGGGGCGCAGCGCGGTCGTAGATCCGCTTCTGGACCACCGCCCGTATCTGGTGGCGCTTTGCGTCCCGGCGGTCGGGAATCGTGCGCTCGTGCTTGATACGGTAGTGTTCGAGCCATGCCGTGTGGGAATCAACTATCGCAGCGAGACCGGTCATGTGACCGTCCTCGGCGATACCTGCAGACACGCGCTTGAGCTCGGCATCCAACGCGAGTCGGCGTTCGATACCGGAGATCGACGAGCGCGAGTAATCCTCGGGATTCGGGACGAGCGTTCGGAGCGGAACGAGTGCTCCACTGGGGAGCGTTACTTCCAACTCCTGAGTGCGCAGTCCCTCTGCCTCGCGTGGCGTCTGCTCATCCTCGGGGATGACCGTCAGCTCGCGGAGGCGTCGAGTGCGTTCGTCGAGATCGTCGAGTGGAACGAGCGTTGTCTCCAGGCGCACAGTATCGTCAGTCGAACTGACGGGGATGTACTCATCGAGGCCGGATGCCGTCCCAGTCAACTGATCGCCAGTCGGGTCGGTCAGGCGGTCGGGCCCAATGGAGAGGTACTCGCCGTGTGCGATGGAGTCAGGCTCAGCGATCGCATCGGCTGGTTGGCCGCGTGCGTTCATCTCAGCCCTCCGCTCGTCACTCCGAGACGCGACCATCGGCTGCCCGTAGAACCACCCGTAGTCGTTCTCGGCAGCCTCGGCGTCGTCGGCGTGTCCGTCGGTGTTCGTGTATTCGGGAGTGTCAGCAGTGCTCGCGTCCGCTCCTGTCGCGTCACCCTGAGGGGATCCGGTATCCAGGCCCAGGAAGCCGCGAACCATCGGCGACTCCACTCCGACGTTGAGACGCCGGTACCCCTCTGGGGAGGCCCCTGAGAGGGCTGGGAGATCGTTGGTGAACGTCTGCTCGTACAGTCGTTCCAGGCGGGACGGGTATTCATGCGTGACTTCGATTTCGGTGCTATCGCTCGTTGTCTTGTGACCTTCCTCGAGAGGGTGGCCACTGTCGTTGTCGACACTCATCAAAGAATCAGAAAGCGCCGGGCTTTCCATCCGTAGAGACGCCAATAGTGGCTATAACTGTATCGCGGGAATCTTGGGGACGCAGGGCGATTTTTGATGACGTCCCCCGCAATCCCGCCTACACTTGACGAACGGGAATCCTAGTCGGCGGCTCGGGATTCAGTAGATCACCAGTCATGCTCGTAAACTCACTTGTCGCGATTACCAACGCTGGTAACAGCCAGTGCAGCGGCTCATCAGAATAGGATGGAAGGCGAGCTCGCCTTCCGATTCTTTGATGATGAGCCGTTCAAGGCTCAACCAGAGGTACGCTTGAGGACTATTTAACCGTAGTGTGCTTGACTCTACATCCTTTGGGGAGGGCGTCTAGGAAAGAGCCCCACACCGTTACAGTAGATAATCGAATCGCTAGATTCAGCGGAAGATCTGAACGTCCGATGCAGAGAACTGGATTCAGCATGGCGACAATACTACTTGCTAGGCGTCAGAATACTATCCTATGGAGTCCGCGAAGCAAATTCGTGAAATAGGGAGGTCATTTGCCATGGGAAGACTCACTGAGGAGGAACTTAGTACAAAACTAGAGGAAATCCATACTACTAATCCGGGTTACCTCCCTCAGCATGGGATGGCTTTCAAGGCCGGTTTGCAAGATGGAAACTGTGATGCGGTCATGAAGAAGCAAGCGTGGGAAATTCTCGAGGATATTGATCCGAGCTACCACGATTTTGATTATTTGGGCTTGGGGACAGGTGACTGAGGCTTCTCAACAGACTCGCACACCTACCTAACGGACGATTTCAGAACGCAACTGTCGAAAACCCTCTTGTGAAGAATTCTATGACGTACTCTTTGGGTGCTATTTACTGTTCAACACAGGTGTCGTCATACCATTCAACTAATCCCAGAAAACGACGCAAGTGATAGTGATTACGACGGATTGTTTCCACATTTAATAGAGCCACCAGATATTTCCGTTTTGTTTGACACATTTCGTGTGTGCTTGTCTCGGATGGCGGCCATGTGACCGAGGTGGGTCGTTAATGCCGAAGCGACGAGACTTGCTCGCTGCCGGGTCTTCGCTGACAGCTGCGGCGCTAGCTGGATGCTCGGCTCCGGTAGGGCGCGCATGTGCGTCCACAGGTCCGTGTAAGAACGCGGTACGGGATAACATCAGTATCGACGTTCTGAATATCTCCTTCGCGTACAGTAGTTCCGTTAACAATCCCGGAGATACGATCGGGGCGGTCATCGGTGCATACAATGAGTACGAGATACCGACGCGCGTCATCGCGGACGCGGTGGTCGTCGGCCCGCACAACACGGTTATCGAGGATGCGGGATCCCGTCGACAGGTCACACTTGACCCACAGCAGGGACACCAGTTCCAGTTTGAACTTGACCTGCCGGAGTATGCACCTGACGGGGAGTACGACCTCCATCTTTCAGGGACGATTAGTCGCACCGAGACGATTGAGGGCGAACCGAACACAGATCGGGATGTCTTGGAGTCCAGTTCCTCAACACAGACCTATTCAGTCGGCTCCACGAACGACGGTGGACTCCCCCCTGGGGTCCAGCACCTCACGGAAGGCGTCGTGGATGGAGGTGAGAGTCTTCTGGAACATGTGAAAGACTTCGGTCGGAAACCGTATGCCGGACTTCTCGGTGTCGCGTATGGACTCTATGACGGCGCACTGAACATCGTTGAGGAGATCAAATCCTTGCTCCTCCACTTCTGGGAGTACATCGCAGACACCATCCGAGGAGCGATCGCCCTCATCACGAACGGCCCGTGGAAAACGATCACTACGATCTTTAACCAGTTCCTGTCGAACGCTCAGGACTACGTGCCCGATGTCTACTCGGCTGATCAAGAGAACGCGTTCATTACTGGATTTGTTCTGGGTATCTTGGTGTTCAAGGTCATCAAGTGGTATCTCTCGAAACGCGTCAACACGGGCAAAGTCAGCGACATGGGCGACGGCGTCAAGAAGCTGTTCGGGGATAATTCACGGTTCAATAATTTCGCGGATGACCTGTTTCCTGATGGGCAGTCCACGTACCCTGAACTAAACATCAAGCTTGAGCTTGAGCACCGCTGGAGTCTGGACACCGCTATCGATCGGCTCGACGAGTTCCGGAGCCGAGATCTCCTCCCGATTCCAGCGATGGACGAACTTATGCAGGACTTGCGTTTCATGCAGGCCTATAGTGACGATCTGGACGTTCTTGACGTCCGGAAACAGGGTGTTTTAGGGGAAGCACTGTACTTCCGGCGGAAAGTATCGGAGAAGGGGATGCGGATGGCAGAGCGACACGGGGACACGTGGTATGTGCCTGACGAGGCGGGGCGCTACGTCATACCGAATCTTGATCTCGACGCCGCCGGAGAACGACTGGAAGGTATCAAGGGTGAATTCGACACAGTCGTCGTTCGCGTTGACGACGCCGGAAACCGGCACCTCGAATCGATTAGTGAGGTCAAGACAGGGAAGAACATCAATATCGAGCCGACACGGAGGAAGCTGGAACGGGGCATCAGGAAAGCGAACGATGTCGGTGTGAAAGCGAACATCCCCGTCGATGAGTTTGTCGTGGACGACGTCTTCAAACACTACGTCGGCCCGAAGAACGTGAATTGGCCGTCGTCGCTCCCCTACGATAGCACGGTATTCAACCAGCTATTCCAAGACTTCCGAGATATTTTGCGGGCCCCCGAAGGCATACACTCGTAGTAGTGGACGGTAGCCGGTCAATTTACCTAATAGGGGACAGAGAAGTCGGGACTATCCACGTCGGTTGTCTGGAAGTGGATACTCTCCGCTGAGCGCATCCTGCTAGCTCTCGCTAAGTGTTGGCCCCCAAAGGGGATCGAGGGGGTTCGAGAGGTGGACGGCCGAGAGCCGCCCGCCTCCCGAATCAACCACACGGAGCGTGACCTACCGATGACATACTACAACGACGGCCAGCATCGCCTCTCGAACAGCGACGTCGAACAAGACGAGCGATTCGACGAACTCCGACTTCGCGGGCTCTACGAGAGCCCCCATCTCGAGAGCGACTGCCTCGGCGTCCGCCTCGAGAACGCCGGAGAACTGATGATGGCCGCTCGCAGCGAACCCGAGTACGACGAGTTCGGCGTCGAGACCGAGGGCACTGGAACGTACGCGCTCGACGCCTACTGGGTCGGCGCGAGCCTCCGGACCACCCAAGCCCGGGACGTCGACCCGATGGACCTCGCCGACGAGGACCTCACTGGCCTCCCGCTCGAAGCACAGGAGCGACTCCACGGACTTCGCGAAGAGCGCACACGCCAGCGCGAGAAAGCCCTCGCCGCCCACGTCATGGGCATCGACCGCGAGACACGACGCCGCGACGACCTCCTCACTGAGTATCGCGAGCGCCGCGCCGACTACGCCGAGCGCGTCATCGGCGACAACATCCACTCCTCCAACCCCTTCGAGCTCCTCGACGAGGAAACCAGCCAGCGCGTTCGTGACGCTGCCGACCGAATCATCGACCGGCTCGTCACGCCCCCGAAACACACCATTCTCGGACACCGTCTCGCCAGTAAGGTCGTCCGCGGCCAAGACCTCTTCACCGCGCAATCGAACGTCCTCGACGAACTCCACCAAGAGGCGGGTGTCGTCCAACCCATCTCATCAGTGCCGGTCATCCCCTCGAAGTACAACGTCGAAGCCGACATCCAGGGGACGGTCACGACGCTCTGGCAGCCCAAATCCGGGACGCAACAGCAGGTTGGTCTCATCGAGGACGACACCGCGAGCATCAAGTTCACCGTCTGGGAGCGATCGAATCAGGGAACCATCCTCCACGAAGGCGACATCGTCCGAATTGTCGCCGGGAAAGTCGGGAAATACCGGGGGCAGGCGACGCTTGCTGCCGACTCCGAAACCCGAATCACCGTCATCGAACGCGGCGACGGGCCGGCGCCACGGGGCGATATTGCCAACGTCGACTGGGCGAAGTATGCCAAGCGAAACCGCGAACGCGGCATCACACAGCCCTACCAGCGTCACGGCGGCTGCTCGATACCCGCACTTGGCACGCCCGGCGTCGAAGAAGTCTCCCGGCCCGTTCACGAGCCAGTCGACCGTCGCGATACTGAACAGAGTGGGCAGATGGACGCCCACGAATGGCTGAAAGCCACCGAGATCTTCGACGAAGACGGCGACATACCTCTCCCGGCCTGGTGGCGCGAGCAGGCTAACGTCGTCTCCATTCTCGTTGATGTCGACGCCGATCGGAATGCCATCCACGCCGCCGTCCACGACGTCATCTCCACCTCTCGACCGGAATCCACACCCGCACCAGAATACCCTGTCCCACATGGAAAGCGCCGCCTCTGGGCGCTCGTGCGGAATCTCGAGTACTTCGGAACCCTCCTTGAGACTGGAGACGACGCCGAGACGGCCGAGGATGCCAGTGTGAACGCGCTCACCGGCGTCGCGACTCCCAACACGTCAGAGACGACAGCGACGACAGATCCGACCCTCGGCCTCCCCACTACGACTTGCCGGTGTCCCGAGTGTGCCCACGACCGAGCGCACTACCGGCTCGTCCAACTCCGCTCCATCGACGAACCGCCGACCAGACTCCTCTCGTGTGCCAGTTGCGGCCAGCGCTGGCGAGAGGACAGCTAGTCGACTCAGCTCGATCCAGCTCCGCGATTCTCCACACTACCCCATGTGCTCAAACGCCGACTCCGGCCCCGATAGTACCGACACCGACTCCGAACGCACTCTCACCGACGACGAGCTGTTCGACCTCGATATCGTCGATGGCGAAGATCCCCTCCGAGCAGTCGATCCAGACGACCGCTATCGACCCGACCCACCGGGCCCCGACCCGACCGTCGGGACGCGCTTCGCCACGCTCCAAGACGGGTCGTTCGCCATCATTGAGCGCGCCGCCCTCGGCGCGTGGATCAGCGCCGACGAGACCATCAACCTTGAAGACGCCCGCTGACCTGGCGGCTTTGGACCGCAGGCAGGGACGACCGGCACTTCCACTCAGCGTTTTTGCTCCCCAAGGGGGTGAGGGGAATCGGAGGACGGAAGCGAGATACCGTGTCTCTCCAGTCGCCTTCGCCTACCTCTCGTCTCGTCAGTGCAAAAGTCACCCAGTAGACCTCTCAGAACTCCATGTCCATAAACGCAACATCCTCAGACTCGGGGGCTAACGCCTCTATCGACGATCTTGAAACGGCCGCGACCACCCTCATCGAACAGTTCCCCGACGACGTCGAAGGCGACCTTCCCAGCATCGACGACATCGTCACCCGCCTCGACGAGATGGTCAACACCTACAACGTCCCCCTCGGGGAGGCCACCCGCGCCGCCCGAAACCACTACCTCGACGTACTCGGCATCGAATACGACGACCTCACACTCCTTTCAGAGAGTGCCGCCGAGACGACCCTCGACGCTATCGACACCGACGGCCAGTGGATCACCCTCACGGTCAAGGTCGTCGACCTCTGGGAGCCCACCAGCGACAGCATCGACTAGGTCGGACTCATCGGCGACGAAACCGGCCGCCTCAAGTTCACCAAGTGGGCGAAAGCCGACCTCCCCGAACTCGAAGACGGCGGCGTCTACCGCCTCGATAACGTCGTCACCAGCGAGTACGAAGGCCGCTACTCCATCAACCTCAACTCGCGGTCAACGATTGAGTCCGTCGAAGGCGACATCGAAGTCGGCGACAACGCCGAGGAGATGACCATCGAGGCACCGATGGTCGCGATCCAGAGCGGCTCCGGTCTCATCAAGCGCTGTCCCCACGAGGACTGCACGCGCGTTCTCCAGGAGGGACGGTGTGCCGAACACGGAACGGTCGAGGGCGAGTTCGACCTCCGCATCAAGGCCGTCTTCGACGACGGCGTGAGCGTCCAGCACGCCATCTTCGACAAGGACGCGACCGAACCCCTCGCCGACATCACCATCGAGGAAGCGAAACAGCACGCGATGGACGCCCTCGATACGACCGTCGTCGCGAACGACCTCACCGACGCGCTCGTTGGCCGCTACTACCGCGTCACCGGCCGCGTCATCGGAAAATATCTCCTTGTCGACGAAGCCGACCCCCTCGCGTAACGACGCAACACAACGCGTCTTCCCGTTCTGTCTGACGACCAGCCACCAGAATCCCACCAGGATCACCATGAGTGACTCAGCAGCCACAACCGACAACAGCACCGACACCACCCAGCGACAGGGCAGACAAGTCGCAAAGCGTGCCTTCGCCACCGAACTCAACGACGCAACCCACGTCTTCAAAGAGAGCGACGAGGAGCGAGCCCCGAACTTCGCGCTGCTCCCCAGCGGCGAGCCCGCAAATCGCTACTTCCTCGTCGGGACCCTCACCGAAGTCACCGACGTTGGGAAGGACAGCGAGTATTGGCAGGCTCGAATTGTCGACCCCACGGGGACAGTCTTCGCCTACACCGGTCAGTACCAGCCTGAAGCCGCCGCATTCCTCTCCCAGCTCGAACCGCCCGAGTACGTGGCGCTCACCGCGAAGCCCAGCACGTACGAGACTGACGATGGCGGCGTGAACGTTTCACTCCGCCCCGAGACTATTACTCGCGTCGATGAAGCCACTCGCAACCAGTGGGTTGCAGAAACCATCTCTCGCACCCAAGCCCGCCTCGACGCCTTCGAGTCCGACGCCGACAACAATTCCTTCGTCGCCATGAGCCGCCAGCAGTACGATATCGACCCCGAGACCTATCGGAAGGTGCTCGCTGACGCCCGTGAAGACATCGGCATGAACGCCGTCCCCAAGGGAGCCACAGAGGACGATCCGGGTGACGAGGAGGCTGTCGATGAGGCGGCCATCGCGGCTGCCGTCGCCAACGCCGACCTCGCGGAGTGACCTATCGTACTTCTCCCCTCCACCACGCTTTCTCCACCGTATACTGACCCCGCTTCATCTCCATTCATGACCTTCTACGCTCGCCTCTCCGGCTACTGGACGTACCGCACGCACGATCATCTCGACGCAGCCATCCAGCGCCTCACCCGCGGCGGCTGGCTTGACGACGACGAACAGTGGCTTCTCAACGGGCATCCGCGACAGGTTCGCGCTAGCTCCACCATCGACCACGAACGGAATCTCCTCGCTATCCCGCCCGGAATCTATCAGAACCTCGCGCGAATCACTACGGAATTCTTCGCCGGGGCGACCGACGGCCTCGTCGTCATCTCCTCGAGTGACAACTGCTTCGACGCCTGGGTCGAGACGCCACTCCCCGATGCCGCGGATGTCCCCGCTGGGGAGGGGGGCGACGTCTCCTCCATCCGCTGCATCGACCTCGAACGCGTTGCGCTCTCGAACGGCCTCGGCATCACGCGCCCTAGCGACCCAGATCACGAACAGTGGCAGCGCGACGTTCTTGACGCCTTCCACGACCGCTACGACCCCGACGTCCACGGTATCCTCGACTCCCCGCACGTACCGCCGACGGAATCCCGTGGCTCCAGGGGACGGAAGTCACGTTACGGGCGGTAGCCCGAGCGGAAATCCCGTACCAGTGCCGGTTCGAGAACCCGCGTCTACTGTTCGTGACCCCCCTCTCTACGCCTCGCCGCTGGGTTCGACGCCGATGATTTCGAATCGTTCACCCCCGGCCTCGATCTCGGTGACGTGAATGTCACACCGGTACGCCTGGACGATCTCGGTTCCGACGGCCTCTATCATCTTCCCATGACTCCCCCTCTGTAGGCGCTCCAAATTGTGTAGGGACTATTCATATGTAGTTTCCCGTGTTGTACAGAACTGTCGTGGGTGGAATCCGACTCCCACCTCCCTCCCTCTATAGGACCGACCCACGGCCCCTCTCCCCCTTCGCGGTTTGAGTAAGACGAAAGCGGTTGGCGTCAATACTACCAGTGGTTGTTAGCCCCTCATCTGGGAGGGCCTGTTTGCCAGAGCACTAATTCTGGAGGACTCGATTAGCGACACCGACGCTCAGTTTTGGTCCCCCAAGGGTGGTGAGGGGGCAGAGAGGAGCATTCTCCTCGTCATCGCGTTGCTTGCGCATCATCTCCTTTGGTGGTTTGATTAGCAGCGACCCGTCACTCACCGACCACTCCGACTCCCAGCCCCCGAACACCCTCGAAGCCGATGAGTACCAACACCGAATCCGACAACGCCGACGCAAAGCCCACAACCACCCCCGACGCCGATACCATTGACACCGAACCCCAGGTCGAACCTGAGGAAGAGGACGAAGTAGAGGTCAGCCCCGACGTCGAAGCCGAGACCGAGCCCGTTGAGCCCGACAACGACGATGTGACCGGTAAAGAAGTCCCGAAAGAAGCCGACGACGAGATCGCGAACGGTGACGACGCGGAGACCGAGGGCGAGGCGGACGCCGAGGATGACGGAGAAGCAGTCGTCACGGGGCCGCCACAACAGTTCCAGGCTGCCATCAAGGGCGGCGCGATCAAGGAGTTCGTCGGCACGCTTCGAGCCATCGTCGACGAAGCGAAAATCCGCGTCGACCCGGACGGAATCCAGACCCGGGCAGTTGATCCTGCAAACGTCGCGATGTACGACGCCAGTCTCGCCGCCGGCGCCTTCGAGTCCTACGACGCCACCGATGGCGTTCTCGGTGTGAACCTCAAGCGTTTCGCGGAAATCCTGAAACTCGCCAAGAAAGACGACCTCGTCCAGCTCTCGTTCAACACAACCACGTTCAAACTCGTCGTCCACATCGACGGCGTCGAGTTCACGATGGCGCTGATCGATCCCGATAGCATCCGGAAAGAGCCCGAACTTCCCGATATGGATCTCCCCGTCTCGTTCACCATCGAGGAAGCACAGATTCGGCGTAGCGTGAAAGCCGCCGATATGGTCGCGGACCACATCCGCTTCCGGTGCGAGGAAGCCGAAGAGACGGTCTTCATCGAGGCCGAGGGTGACACCGACAACGTCAGTCTCGAACTCACAGAGAGCGACCTCGCCGCGCTCACGGCCGCAGAGGGGCAAGCACTCTACAGTCTCGACTACGTCAAAGACATCTCCAAGCAGTTCCCCAGGGGCACGGAGATCACGCTCACCTTCGGGAGCGACTTCCCGATGATGATTGAGTACGAGTTCAGCAACGGCGAGTGCGAGGTTCTCGCGATGCTCGCCCCACGCATCCAGAGCGACTAGCCTATTCCCGCCTGCGGCCGCTGTCCGCCCCCTGAACACCCACCACGACCCTGTAGCCTATCGTATGAAATTAACCACCCTCAGCGAGAGAGTCCCCCCACCCTTCCCATGAGTGACGAGTGCTCGGACAAGTCGGAACCAAGGACCGAACAGGACGGTTTTGAGTCTCCAACGAGACTGAACAGGTCCACTTTCACTGTGGGTGGCTGGCATTCAAATCCGAAGCGAACGTATGTTAAGATGGTTGATGAAGCGCACTAACACGTTCGCCGTGCGACCGCTCTCTGAGGATGGAGAGCAACTGCTACGGGATCTGTTGGACGCTTCCGCCGCTCTCTGGAACGAAGTCAACTATCAGCGGCTCATGCGCTACAACAGCGAAGACGGCTTCGAGGGCGGTGTGTGGGACGCCGATACTGGCCGTCTCGAAGGCACGTACAAAGGCGTGCTTGGCGCGTCCACCGCCCAACAGGTGATACGCAAAAACAGCGAAGCGTGGCGCGGATTCTTCGGTACGAAAAACAAGTACCACGACGACTCGAATACGTCAGTTACGGAACACCCAAGCCCGCCGGGATTCCGTGGTAACGAGGACGATGGGCGTGTCCTCAAAACCGTCATTCGCAACACGTCGTACACCGTTGAGTGGGGCGAGCGGTCCCGGCTTGAGATACTAGTCGGGAGCGAACTGAAAGACCGATACGACCATACCGGGCGTCTCCGACTCGAAATCGTCGGCGTCCCGAATTGGCCCAACTACGAGAAACAGGGTCGGTTAGACCTGTGGTACGACGAGATTGATTGCACCTTCCGAGCTTCGCAACCCGTGACTGTTTCTAATGATGCACGGGACACTCCACTGGCCTCAGAGAAGGCCGCTCTGGACATTGGTGCGAACAATCTTGTCGCCTGTACCACCACGACCGGCGCGCAATATCTGTACAAAGGTCGCGAGCTGTTCCAGCGGTTCCGCGAGACGACCCGGGAGATCGCCCGGTTACAGTCGAAACTCGAAGACGGGCGATACAGTAGCAAACGTATCCGGCGACTGTATCTGAAACGAACCCGTCGCCGCGATCACGCCCAAGAAGCGTTGTGTCGTGACCTGCTGGAACGACTGTACTCTGAAGGTGTTGACACGGTGTATGTCGGTAGATTGACCGACGTGCTGGAGACACACTGGTCGGTTGAAACCAACGCCAAGACGCACAACTTCTGGGCGTTCAAGCAGTTCACCGAACGACTGGTCTGTACCGCCGAAGAATCCGGTATTTCGGTGGAAGTCCGGTCGGAAGCGTGGACTAGCCAGGAGTGCCCGCAGTGCAGTTCGACAGACCGAACGACACGACATCAGGACACGCTCACCTGCCCGTGTGGGTTCGAGGGGCACGCTGACCTTACAGCCTCAGAAACGTTCCTAAAGCGGCACACGCAGAAGGCAGTCAGGCCGATGGCACGGCCCGTGCGGTTTGAGTGGGACGACCATAACTGGTCGGAGTCACCACGCTCTCCCGTGAGGGAAAGTCCCAAAGAACAGCGCACAGACCCGAGTACCGTCCACCACGACGGGAATGTTGCCTCCGGGGACTCTTAGACCGGCTGAGACTTCCACGGAGGAAACCTCGGCGTTATCGCCGAGGAGGATGTCATCATCTGTTCGCCGAGAACTTCGTTCGCCGCGAGCTAACCGGGGATTCGTGGAAGGTCAAGCGCAGCGACTTCCGCAATCCTGACTATCTTCGCGCCATCACCGGCCGCGACTACCCCGAGAATACTGCGCCCGGTCCAGAAGACGTACTGGGCCTTGAGGACGCCGACCTCGACACCATCACGTACGCCCAGGAGATCGCGCTCGCCGAGAAATACGATGATGTCCTCTGGCAGCACGGGAATCGCCGCGACAACCTTCGACGCCTCCTCGACATCCGGAACGGCGACGAAGACCCAAGTAGCGACTCGGTCTCCTCGAGCACGCTCTACCGAATCAGCGGCCTCAGTATCCCCTCGAACGCTCGCAGTACGCTCGTCCGCGAGTTCGACACGATGGGCGAACTCGCCGGCTGGATCTGCTTTGGCCGCCACCACCACCGCCTGAACGGTATCAGCGAAGCAACCGCGACGAAACTCCGTGCCGCTCGCCCCGGCTTCATTCAGTACCACGGCGGCGAGGAGTATATTCCCGCCCACGACACCCGGGATATGTATCTCTCTAAGGATGCTGGTGGAGAGAGCGCCCAACAGACGTTCCGGAGTGCGCTTCCCAACGACGACGCCGAAGCCTAGACCTCTCTCTTCTCCGCTATACTACGAAAAGAGCGGTAGAGCACGAATTCACAGAGTAGACGCTCGTCGCCTCCGAGGGACACATTTTCCCTACGCAACACACTTGAGTTACTGGTTGGTCCGGTTGTTGCGTAGGACTCGTTTGTTTCCCCCGGAAGTGGTGGGGGGCGAACGTCCGCGCGGAATCCTCCAAACATGTTGTGTCGTCATCGACGGCCCGACGAAGGTTCCACGTAGGCGTCCCACAACTCGTCCTCCCACACGAACATGGACATCTTCCGTTCTCTCTCTTCATCGAGGATGATCGGGTCTTCTCCAGTCAGAGGCACCCATCTCCATTTCTCTCTCATCTTCTCCGTCGAACGTACCCCTTCTCTCTTTGCACTCGACTCTTGTCTCTCTCGACCTTGTCGCATCGTCTCCGACTAGCACTCGCACCCAGGGTTCTCCGGTCTCTCTGGCGGCTGCTGTGCCCTCTCGCGGCGGCCGCCACTTTCCGTACAGAGAAGTTCACCACTCACTCCCATGTCCACCAAATCCACCACCACGTCCGACGCCGAATCGCTCACCCCAGCGGAGGCCGAGAACAAGAACACGAACGACACCGACGTTGACGCTGATACTGACGTCGAGTCTGCGTTGACCGACCGCCCAAGCGTGGCCCTCACCGACCTCCTCACTCAGGAGACGGACATCACGTTCGCCGGCCTCACCGAGACCGATGACCAATCGTATCCCGACGAACTCCCACCGGAAACCCGGTGTTTCGCCGCCACACCACGCTCGTTCAAGGAGGCTATTCGCGTGCTTCCGAAGGCTAGCCCGGGCGAACTCTGGGCGACCAACGACTTCGTCGAGACGAGCGGCCGTGTCGACACCACCGCCATCCGCGATGTGCATGGTCTCGATGTCGACGCACTCGAAGCCACCACAGGTCGCTCACTTGAGGACCTCGCCGCCGCGAGTACCGCTGACGCTGTCGTCCAAGTCACCGACCACAAGGACATCGTCGACGACCGCCGAAAGGCGCTGAACGCACTCGGCTACGACGTCAAGTTCCGATGGCAGATCGCCAGTGACTCCTACAGCATCATCAACCCCCAGGAGGCGTATCTTCCCATCATCAGCGCGCTCCAGCAACGCGGCGAAACCGACGCCTTCGGCTGGGTATCCTACCGCGACTGGGGCGGCCTGCTCAAGATGGTCGTCATCTGCCCCAGTCTCCGCCACGTCGTCTCTGGTGAACAGGCAGAGGCAGACCTCGAGGACGACGTCGACGAAGACGGCATCACGAGCGTCGTCAGCCCCGCTCAGAATCAGCCAGATGCAAGTGATAGTGACGGTTGTGACGCAGAAACCGACGCTCTAGAGACAGTCGTTTACGGGGGCTTCCAGACTGGCTACGACTTCCGAGGCACACAGACACTCTGGGCGCGACCAATCCTCTTCTTCCCCGATTCTGGGACGGTCCTTCCTGATATGGGAGAGCGCTACACTCGCCGTCACTACGGGCAAGCGACGAACGCCGCCCACGAGCGCAAACAGGGCCGCGTCCCGATCAGCGAGTGGTGGCGGAACATCTACGACGACATCAACACGCGGATGATCGAGGTCGATACTGCCATCCGCCGGACGCGGGCCATCGCCTACGACTTCGACGACCTCCCGTTCTCGCTCGAAGACTGCTACTCCTACTGGGGCGTAGCGAACAAGTACTCAGAGCGGGCTGCCAACCGCGCAACCTCAATCGCCATGCCCTCGACCCGTCCAACTGTGTTCAACATCCAGCTTTCCCTGCTCATTGCGCTCCTTGAGGAATACGATGGGTCGATGGCGTCGAACTCCTACCAGGAATACCTCGAGGTAGCGGGCGAACTCTTCCGAAAGCCGGCGATGATGATCCAGCTCGCGATGCAGGAACACGACCACCGGGCAGACGACGACACCGAGCGCGTGCTCCCCGAGAATCAACAGACACTTTCGGATGCTCTTGCGGACATCATCGATATTCCGGGCATCAGAGTCGATACCGAGGTCGAGCTCAACGACCAGCAAGCACAGCGTGTCCAGGATCGACTCCAGCAGCGACTCGGGGACCTTGTCTGAGCCACGTAGTGCGACCGACCGTAGGGGAGAGGAACGGAGCCCTCTCAGAACAATATATTTAAGGTAGAAAAAGAAATATATACGTTAAGTGCGTTGGTGGAGATATGTCCGACGAAGTTCACCGTGACGGTCCGCCTCCATTCGATAGGCCGTTCGACGGTGAAGACACGAAGCAGCGCGTGTATGGAGCAGTACTGCACGCTCGAGATCCGATGACCGCTGCTGAACTCGCCGAGCGGGCCGATTGCTCGACAGAGTCTGCGCGGACGCATCTCTCCTTCTACGCCGACCTCGGCATCGTCATCAAGCACGAGGGACGGCCAGTCCGGTATGAGCGCAACGACGACTACTTCGAGTGGCGTCGTGTGAACGAACTGGCGCGTGAGAATACCGTCGACGAGCTACAGACCCGGGTGTCAGAGCTGACCGACCGCATCGAGGACTACCGCGACGAATACGGCGCTGACTCGCCCGCAGAGATTGATGTCCTCGAATTCGATCCGGAGCGGATCGACGATATCTACGTCGAACTCAGTCAGTGGGCCACTGCCATTGAGGAGCGTGCCCTTCACGAGCGCGCTCGACGGAAAGCCGCTGGCTCCACAGCCCCGTCACATAGCTGAGAATGGTGCCGTCAGACGACGGCGCGAGTCCTGCGCCGATAGACCGGTCGGTATTGGAGCGGCTACGTTCCCGATTCATCGGGAGCCAGATGTTCGAGTACGCGGAACTCATCGAGGAGGGAAACCTGTATCTCCGCGTCGAACTGTCGGATGAGTACTATCCGGGCGAGGTATCGGCTCGGTTTGAGATTCGTTGGTATCGAAATGACGACTTCAACGTTCACTATCAGGAGGAACACCCGGATAGCACGTGGAAATGTCGCTGGGACCGACATCCGAATACCCACAACTCTATGGATCACTTTCACCCGCCGCCGGCCGCCAGCCGTAGCGATGCGGAGGACGCTCACTGGACCCCTGACCATCGAGGGGTAAGCCGCATCGTTCTCGACAGGATAGAAGAACGCATCAATACACTCTGGGAACGGGCGTAGGGGTTCTGTCTACTTCTTCGCCCAAGAGACAGATATCGACCGGTGCACACGTTCTCGCAGTGTTTGTCGCCCCCCAGACGGTGAAGAGGCCGAATCGACCGCCTCACCAGCCACCGAACCATGTCCTCAACGTCATCACCGAGCAGCGCCGACCGAGCCGACACACCCGACGAACAGGTCGTCCTCTCACATCTCGTGAACCGACTTCTCCAGCGCGAAGGCGG